>JANXEG010000003.1 GCA_025058425.1 Nitrososphaerales archaeon | reverse complement strand
TGTTAACTTCTTCGTCCATCACTTACTTATGAATTTTACCGATGATTTTACAAGGAAATAAATTTATGAGAGATATTTATTAAAGCGAAAAACTCAGCTATTCGAATTATACGCAAAGGTGAATCTGTAAGGGAAAGGTTCTTAACCCTCCTATTCTTCTTCCGATAGGTGGTGAAGACGCTGTGCCAAGGTTCAAGACCACTGCGGAGGTATTGAAGATCATCGGTATAAAGGATCAGATACGGAACTTTGGGATTATCGCTCACGTAGATCACGGAAACTGATCAGAAATTTCTGATCAGCCGTATAAACTACGATGAGCGATAGTCTCTTAGCAGCGTGTGGTATGCTCAGCCCTTCGGTAGCTGGCCAAGCGTTAGCTTTAGACTTTATGGAGTTGGAGCAACAAAGGCAGATGACAATCAAAGCGGCTAATGTTACACTGTACTATGAATATGAAGGAAAACCTTATGTGATGAATATGATCGATACCCCTGGACATATCGACTTTACTGGTAAGGTTACACGAAGTTTGAGGGCTATAGATGGTGCTGTAGTAGTTGTCGATGCCGTTGAGGGTGTAATGACTCAGACCGAGACCGTTACTCGACAGGCCTTGGAAGAAAGGGTTCGACCGGTGTTATTCATTAACAAGATCGATCGATTGGTGAAAGAATTGAGACTTACGCCTGATAAGATGCAAACATGGCTAGCGAATATCATCAATGACTTTAACCGTCTGATCAAGATTTACGCCGAACCGGAATATCGTGATAAATGGTTAGTGAGTATACAGGGAAGTAGCGTAGCCTTTGGCTCTGCGAAGGATAGATGGGGATTCAACTTCGAAATGGCGCAGAAGATCGGTATTCGCTTTAGTGATATATACGATGCGTATTCGAAAGGAAAGGTTGCAGATTTGGTTGAAAGGGCTCCCTTACATGAAGCAGTTCTAAGCATGGTGATCAAACACCTCCCACCACCTCATGTCGCTCAAAAGTACCGTATACCAAAGATTTGGAAGGGTGATTTGAACTCTGAAATAGGGAAGGCTCTACTGGATTGTGATGAAAATAAACCGATAGTGATGATGGTTACAAATGTCGTCGTAGACCCTCAAGCTGGTGTTGTAGCAACGGGCAGGCTCTTCTCAGGTACGGTTAGAGATGGTGATGTAGTTTACCTAATCGGTGCAAAGAGGGAGGAGAGGGTTCAGTCTGTTACTATGTTCATGGGGCCGTATCGAGAAATCGTAGGTGTTCTGACCGCGGGTAATATTCCGGCACTCCTTGGCCTCGAGCATGCGAGGGCTGGTGAGACTGTATCATCTATAAAAGATGTAGTACCCTTCGAATCTATCAAGTACGTTTCTGAACCTGTGGTTACGGAAGCTATAGAGCCAAAGAATCCTAGAGATCTGCCCAAACTTGTAGAAGCGTTAAGAAGAATGAGTATTGAGGATCCCAATCTTGTGGTGAAGATCAACGAAGAGACTGGTGAAACATTGATGTCGGGAATGGGTGTCCTTCATCTAGAAATCGTTACCACTTTACTCAATCAACAGGGCTTAGAAATCATCACTTCCAAACCATTGATCAACTACCGTGAAACTATTCGAAGTAGGGCTGGGCCTGTAATGGCAAAGTCTCCAAATAGACATAATAAAGTATACATGGTTGTAGAGCCTCTAGGAGAGGATATCATCGAGCTCATTAGAACCAATCAGATTCATGAAGCCATGGATAGAAAGGCGATCGCAAAGATCTTAAGAGAGCATGGTTGGGATGCGGAAGAAGCCCGCAACGTAGTAGCCATAGATGAACGAGGAAATATATTGGTAGATGCTACAAAGGGTGTCCAATTCCTTCAAGAATCACTAGATTCGATCAGAGCAGGTTTCATAGACATTATGATCAATGGTCCATTAGCCTACGAATATTGTAGAGGGATCAAAGCAATACTATACCACTTCGTTCCCCATGAAGACCCTGCACATAGAACCTATGCTCAATTGGTACCTGCAACACGAAGGGCCCTATTGGGCGCGTTACTTTCTGCCGAACCGATCCTATTGGAACCCATACTGGGGATCGAAGTTAGATGCCCATCAGAGTTGATAGGCGCTGTTGCTGGTGTAATTTCATCTAAAAGAGGAAAGTTATTAAATATAGAACAGAAGGGTCTACTTGCTATCATTCAGGGTGAGATTCCAGCGTCAGAAACCTTCGACTTGAGCGAAGTGATGAGGGGGGCAACAGCAGGAAAGGCTTTATGGAATACGTACTTTAAGTCATGGTCACCCGTACCCGCATCTTTAATGCCACAACTGATTACAGAGATTAGAAAGAGGAAAGGTTTAAGCCCAGAACCTCCAAGGGCAGAAGAGTTCATCGATAAAGAGTGAGCATAGCGTAAAGCATATCCACATCCTTACTTCACATTAATTTAAATAAAATAAAGCTTTTATCGAAAAATTATCGATATCATATAGGCGATCAGAGTGAATAATCTACAAGCTGAGCTCGAACGAATGGCGAAAGAGCTCGGGGTCGATTTGATCGGTTTTGCCGATTTAACGACCGTGCAGGACTTCATATGTAAACAGGGTGGAGAATACTTAAGGAAGTTTCCAAGGGGTGTATCGATAGGCATTCGATTATTGGATGCGATCGTTGATGAATTATATAGACATGAAGACCGGAGCGTCATCTTCACGTATAAGGCACTCTATAATACGATCAATTCACGCTTAGACCATATCACTCTTTTATTAGCAAAGAAGATTCAAGAGAACGGTTATCACGCCTATCCGATACCAGCTTCACAAAGAATCGACCATAGTAAACTTATCGGAGTGATTTCTCATAAACTTGTGGCGAATCTATCCGGCCTTGGTTGGATAGGGAAGAGTTGCCTTTTGGTCACACCTTGGTATGGCCCAAGGGTTAGGCTCGCAACAATACTTACAGATGCACCATTTAAAACTGGCTCACCGATTAATGGCAGGTGTGGTAATTGTGAAGAATGTGTGAAGATCTGCCCGGTTAAGGCATTTACAGGCGTCCCATTCGATCCATCAGAACCTGTAGAAGTGAGGTTCAACGTACATTTATGTGATGAGTATATGAGAGAAAGGGAGAGAAGATTAGGAGAGAGGTTGTGCGGATTGTGTGTATACATATGTCCATACGGTAGATCGAGTAAGAAGCTAACTTGATATTTAAAAAGCAAATAAGGTCTGATAAAATCATTAAAAATAAATTCAATCGATCACTCTCGATCAGTAGAGTATTATAAACGTGGTCCCTATAACGATGAAAAGAGCACCAATCACAAGCGCGATAGAAACTCTCTCTAACTTCCTAAGGAATAGATGAATGAAGAGTATTACGAATAGTGGTTCGGTATTCACCAATGGTGCAACGATCGTGACATCGCCGACTCTAAGTGCATAAAATGTAGAGACCCAGCCTATACCAAAAAGTACACCCGCTTTCCAAAATCTCTGAAGTGCTTTCCCGTTTACCATTGCAGAACTTCTCATACGTGATGATAAGGTGAATAAAAGAGTATAAACAAGTAAAGAGGCCATGTAAGAAAAGGTAGCACCCGCAATCGGTTCATTGCACATATTTAGGCCCGTCTTTCTTAAAATATATCCGAATCCCAGCACTATGGCAGCCGATAGAGGGAAGAGTGCATCGATTTTATTAAACCTCTTTGAACCTCCATTGTTATGCATAACCTTCTCAAGTATTATTCCACCACAAATTATACAGAATATTCCGAGCCAAATCCCGTAACTGGGCTGTTCATTTAAAAGGATGAATGCGAGTATCGCGCTAAAGAGAGGATGTGTGGCAAAGATCGGTGCATTTATAGCCGCACCGAGCTTTTCGATACCTTTAAAGTAGAAGAGTCTTGTAAGGCCTGGAGTAAATATACCCGAAAGTAGAAAAAGCACGATACCTCCCATATTAATACGATTTAATGGTACCAGTAAAATCATGAGTGGCAAATAGATAATAAAACCGATGAGTGTGACTACTATAGATGCTGAGAAGAAATTGAGCTCTTCTAAGCCTTTCCGGACGAAGATCGTACCATAAGCGAATAGGATCGCACTTAAAATAGCGAACCCGATGGCTTCTATCATAATTTAATTCACACTTATTTCAATACCATCGATCAAGATAACGGTGATGGTTTAACTTTTACAAGTAGGGTCTTTAAAAAGGGGTCTTTTATTTGCCTCTCTGCAGATGTGAAGAACTCCATCAATTTATCCCAATCGTAACCTTCATTAAAATATTCACAGGCTTGTAAAGCCATCTCGAACTTATCCAGCTCCCAAACCAACCTTGACTCTTCCGATTTACAGTTTACCAGATCATTCCATAACTCCAAGTAAGATCTGTGGATGCTGTTCGGAAGATGAGAGAAGATCTTGAATATGGCCTCGCTCTCTCTTCGATCTTTACCTTCCATTTCGTTAGGAACCCTATCCCCTATCAACGCTTCACCTATATCGTGTATTAATGCCATCTTCACCATTTTAAAGGTATCAAGATTTCTCATATCACCTATGATCATCGAGAGAAGTGCTGTAAAGCACACATGATCTGCGACCGATTCTGGATTCTTAACACCAGCTTTAATCAACCAACCTTTTCTTACTTCTTTCTTTAATCTGTAGATTATCTTGAAAAAATCTAATAGATCTTGATCCTGATCCCGATCCATTGCGTATATGGTGATCAAGGTATTTATTTAAATGTTTAATATTCAGGATAGCCGTTTGCACCTATCAATGGAACGAATATACATTCACATACGTGCTTCTCATCGAAGCTACCATCTTCACGCTTCATGAGCTTCAATAGACTCTGCGCCCACAGATCGCCTACTGGTATTAAAAGTATGCCCCCTTTCTTCAGCTGCTTCTTTAACATCTTAGGTACCTTAGGTGATGATGCCGTTACCATAATTCGGTCATAAAGCTCCTCTTCGCAACCCTCTGGATAGCCTAACGAACCATCTGCAAGATAGACTTCGACACGATCATCATACCCAGTTCTTTTAAGATTCATTTTAGCAAATTCTACCAATTCCTTCACTCGATCTACAGTTATCACCTTGCCCGATCCTCTACTACCCTTAGGGTTGACGATTTCGGCCATCAGGGCTGCGTTGTACCCGCTACCCGCACCTATTTCCAATACTCTCATACCTCTACCTAATTCGCACTCTTCCAACATAATCGCTACCATATGAGGGGCAGAGATCGTCTGGCCCGTTGTGCCCAAAGGGAGTGGGGTATCCCAATACGCTTTATCCTTACAATCTGGCCAAACGAACTCCTCCCTTGGAACTGTAAGCATCGCCCTTTTGACTTCATCAGACCTTATGATACCCTCTCTTACTAAATTCTCCACCATCCTCCTCCTTAACTCAGCAAAATCGATATGCTCAACCATCGAACCAACGCTCCAAACTTTCAGACCTCTTCCTCTGAGCCTCTTTCAACTTCTCTAGAGCGTTCATAACTCTAGTTTTGGAGAAGTCTCTTTCATCACAGAGGAAGTGAATCAGACCATCGGTATCTATAGATCTCCACTCTAACTTTGAAGGTTTCACCACACTCGGCTTTAAAAAGATCTGCCTGATCGCCTCATAATCGATCTTACTCAACGCATCTTGTATTTCAGGAATATTCTCCAATCTACCGTAATGTTTGATTAACTTTAGGGCCTTCACAGGCCCGATCCCTTTGAAGCCATCGGGGTTGTAATCTGTGCCCACAAGGATACCGATATCGACCAGCTGCTCTCTTGTTATCCCCAACTCTCTAATCAATCGATCGAGTTCGATCTTCTCAGGCTCGATATCCACATACTCCTTCTTCCCGGGGAGCTTCCTCCTACCACTTATCGTAAGATTTCTTATGAGCTGTGTAGCACCGAAGAGTAGGCTATCGAAGTCTTGGCTCGCCGTAGCCGATGCCAAACCTACTTGAGTAAGGTAAGCAGCGGTAGCCTCACCTTCAGAAGGTGCCTCTATCCAAGGTATGCCCATCAAATCGAGAATACGTTTTGTATCCTCTACCATGTAATCCTTGATGATCGATGTAGCTTGAGCATACTTCTTCGCAGCTTCATAATCTTTCCTCGATAAGGCCTCAAGATACTTTATTACGGCCTGTTGTTTTACAGCCTTCCTTCTCTCGATCTCCATGAACTTTAACGTAGGTGGTTGGCCATCAAGGATGTAGACCGGTTTTATACCTATCATTAAGAAGTTTATATTTCTGTAGAATAGGCCACTTAGGTGGCTCGTCACTCTACCTTCGTGATCTCTTAAATGCTCTCCCACTTCACCCCTTATAATCGCGAGGAATTGGTAGAGGGCATTATAGGCATCTATAGCGATCGCCATCCCCGATAGTTGCTCCAGTGTGACTCTCGTAGCTTTGACTATATCTCTAATATCTACACCCATTCTAAAGCTAAGCCCCTTTATTATTAAGCATAGACCCACTTTTATCTTTGCTTATAAGACTGTATAAAAATGAGGTTGTCAAGATGGATTAGCTTTAGCCCTAAGCTATAAATCTATAAACATAGGGGCTTCATAGGGCTTTTACGATAACATCCTCGATCTGCTCATGTCTCGATCTTAACCATGTGATTGTATCAAAATACCACATCCAGACTCACGAGTTTTTATTCTTATAGCATATAGGACGAAATAGGATGCCATCCTGGCGATTTATTAGCATAATAAAAGGCAGTGTCAGATTTGGTGCCAAATTTAGTGCCAAATGTGCAAGAAAAAAATTATTTTTTCTCTAACCGTTGACACCAAATCTAACACCAATAAGCATGAGATGGTTTTAACCATCGAAGCATGTGATAAGGATCGAGAGTTCGATAGATTTTTGAGGTTCGGCTCTTTACGAATAGATCTTCGAAGCTCATCTTTCTAAATTTTATATGCCTTGGCCCTTGCATTCAATCCAATAGATCGAACCTCCATTCATCTCTCTCTACAGCGATCCTTCTTAAGACGGCTATAGCTTTATCTTCAGGCAAGATTAGCATAACCTTCCCAATATGTTTGCAAAACTCCTTCTTCACAAGCCGATGCTCCCAATCACCACAGTTGTGCAAAATTCTCTTCGATCTTAAATCTATTAAAACCTCATAATCGCGCACCTTCGCTTCTATCACATCATCCTCGATCCTCAATTTAGAAACCTCTCGATCATCGATTTCATATATACGTGCCAATCTGCTATCATTCATGAAGATAAGGAGGAGATCCTTCAATCCGGCCGATTCTATATTTAAGGTGATTGGTAAAGATATCGCTACACGATCAAGGTAATCTAATACACGCTTCTTTAAATCGATCTGCCTATCGGAGAGCTTACCCAGCATCTCCAACATCTGGAGGCAGTTGGCTACAGCGTAACCGTGAAAGTGGTTATTAAAATAACCGTAGACTTCCTTCACCCGATCGATCAAACCTTTAACCTTCGGGACCCAAGGGCCCAGCTCCTCCACTTTGTAACGATAGTTGTACCAAGGCCTCTTCCCTCTACCATGCCATCTTATAAAAGCGAATTCGGCCGTAACGATCGGGTCAGAGGGGAGGTGAGGACCATCTAAGATAACATTCGCAACACCGTACTCCTCAAGCAACCTCCACGTCTCATCGACCCACCAGGACCGATGGCGAAATTCACAGGCGAATTTGAACTCAGATGGGAGTATGCGTAAGAAGGCTTCTAACTTCTCAGAATTCTTTTCAAACTTGGGTGGAAGTTGAATCAAGATGGGGCCGAGCTTTCCAGCCATATGTAAAGGCTTCATCAGATCCAAAAACTGGTATAGGTCCGATTCTACATTCTCATCAAGATTCAACATCTTCTTATGGGTAATTAACTTTGGTAACTTTACAGAGAAGATAAAGCCTTGCTTCGTAGCCCTTGACCAACCATAGACCAGACCCTTCGATGGATAGGAATAAAAGGTAGAGTCTATTTCAACGGTGTCGAAGAATTGTGAGTAATAAGATAGCCTTACATCTTCTTCGGAAGGGTAGAAGACACCTATCCAATCCTTATACGACCATCCCGATGTGCCAAGATAGATCTTCGTCAATTCTGAAGGTGATATTGCCAATGTAGCTAATAATCATTGAGGTTCGAAAGAGGTGGGCTTGGGCTGTATCTCCAGATTCTCGTAATGTGCCTAGTGGTGCGGGGGGTGGGATTTGAACCCACGAACGCCTCAGCGAGCAGATCTTGAGTCTAGGCTACTTCTGCCCCCTCTTGTCGCCCAGCTCAAGCTTTGACCTGGCTCGGGTTGGGGATGGTATTTAACCATTAACCCCCGCATTCGACCCCCGCACCATTTAGCTTTTACAAGCTAAAGATATCTCATATTCGTATCCTTAAATCTTTTTACCTATCTGTGTGAATAGTGAATATAAATTGGTTGCATCGCTCTTCATAGAAAGGATGAACCAGATGATCAACTATTAGGCTCATCAACTATGAGTTTATAAATTCAGGTGTAGTAAAGGATAGGGAAATCATGGGTATCGATTCTAAGGTCTTTGATATTATCGTAATCGGTGGAGGGCCGGCTGGTTATTCAGCGGCTGTAAGGGCGGGAAGGTTGGGTGGGAGTGTGGCGTTGGTCGAAAGGAGGGCGCTCGGTGGGGTGTGTTTGAATGAAGGCTGCATACCGACGAAGTTTCTCTTGAATGTAGTCGATATTCTTTCATTAAAACAGAGGGCTGCAAGAATGGGAATAGAGATAAGTGGTGTGAAGCTCGATCTTCAAGAGGTCATGAAGAGTAAAGAGCTGATCATAAAGAGATTGAGGAGGGGTATAGAGTTGATGATGGAGGCGAATAGGGTTAGAGTATTCAAGGGCACGGGTACGTTGATCGATAGAGAAGAAGTAATGGTATCACAAGATAATGGCGAAAGGTGTGTATTGAAGGCAAAGAATGTAATCGTCGCTACGGGCTCTCGCCCTTTTAAGCCTCCGATACCCGGAATCGATGGTAAGAATGTGATCACCAATGAAGAAGCATTGGCTTTACAGAGAGTTCCTAGTAAGGTAGTGATAATCGGTGGAGGGTCCATGGGTGTAGAATTTGCAACTATCTTGAGAAGCTTCGGCGCCCAAGTATCGATCGTTGAGATGCTCCCTCGCATACTTCCACTCGAAGACTCTGAAATCTCTATGGAGCTTCATAGGAATCTAACGAGGTTAGGAGTATCTATCTATACGAATGCGAAGGTTGTTGAGATTAAGGATGAAGGTGAGGAGAAGGTTGTCAGATATACCTCTAACAATACTGTAGGTGAAGTTAAAGGGGATCTTGTTTTACTCGCTTCTGGGAGAAGGCCGAATGTGGAGGGTTTGGGTTTAGAGAAGTTGGGCGTAATCTTCTCAAAGGATGGTATAGTGGTGAATGAGCATATGGAGACGAATGTAAGAGGGATATACGCTGCTGGAGATGTGGTTGGCAAATACCTTCTCGCATACACCGCCTTTGAAGAAGGTATAGTCGCTGCCGAAAATGCGATGGGTAATGATGTCTCTATAGATTATACAGCTATTCCACGATGCACCTTTAGTAGACCGGAGGTCGGGGCTGTCGGCCTTACCGAGGATGAGGCAAGGAGAAAAGGCTATGATATAGCTATAGGGAAGTTTCCATTTCGGGCATGTGGTAGGGCCGTGGTTGAAGGCGAAATGGAGGGATTTGTGAAGATCATCACAGATAGGAAGGATGGCCGAATTTTAGGTGTACATATCATCGGCCACGGTGCGACCGAGCTGATCCATGAAGCTGTACTGGCCTTAAAGATGAACGCTACCGTTGCGCAACTTTCATCGACCTACCATGCCCATCCCACATTCTCTGAAGCCATAAAGGAAGCGGCCTTAGATACCTATGGCAGAGCGATTCATAAAGTGTAGTGATACGATGATGAAGATGATATTAATTCATTAGAAGTGTACGATAGAAGTGGTGCGTAACCTATGATCTAAGAGATGAGTATATGGGTTATAATAGAATTTATTAGAGAGATGGGTTAAAATATATCCGTTAACGCTTAAATCTTAGCACGTATAAATGAAAGAGAAATTTCTTGTCTATGTGACGATCGAGGGTAAGCCCATGGCAAGGGACCCAGAAGGCGAGACCATACATCGAGTACTCTTAACAAAAGGTCATTATAGTATGGTAAAGTCGGTCCGTGTAGCTAAATTACTGAAGATGGTTGTGGAGGCTGAAAGTGAAGCGGAAGCGGAGAGGATCGTTACCGAACTCTGTGACAATCTTAGATTATATAATCCGGCTGCGCACAGATGCTCAGTAAAGGTCAGTGGTAGAGTCAAATGAAGGTAGCGGTGATACGCTTTCCGGGTAGTAACTGTGATCTCGATACGATCGAAGTACTATCGAGTATGCCAAAGGTCGAGCCACATCTGGTGTGGCATGAAGATCACGATATTCGTACCTACGATGCGATCATTCTACCCGGTGGCTTCAGTTATGGGGATTATCTAAGGGCAGGTATTATAGCTGCCCATAGCCCGATCATGAATCATGTGAAATATTTGGCTGAGAGAGGTGTACCCATACTCGGTATCTGTAATGGATTTCAAATCCTGGTAGAAGCAAATCTACTTCCCGGTGCGCTCTTAAGGAATAGCTCTTTAAAATTCATATGTAAATGGGTGAAAATAAAGGTGGAAACGAATAGAACACCATTCACATGCAAGCTAAGTAAAGGAGAGATTCTTCGAATACCCATCGCACATAATGAGGGTAGATACTTTATACCACGAAAAGGCTTTAAAGAGTTACACAGATACGATCAGATCGTCTTCCGTTACGTCGATGAATCGGGTAAAGTGAGTGAGGAAGCGAATCCGAATGGTTCGATCGCTAATATCGCTGGTATCTGCAACCGTGAAGGCAATGTCGTGGGTATGATGCCCCATCCCGAGAGGGCTTCTCAAACTATCCTTAGCCCTTACCGCACTGAAGATGGTAGGAAGATATTCGAATCCTTGATCGATTACGTGATGAGGTGATAGCGATATTTTGACGATTGTGGAAAATCTTCAATTGAATTTAACGGATGAAGAAATAAAGCTAGTGAGAAGGATGTTGGGCAGAGAGCCCAATTCGTTGGAGTGGGCCATGATCGATACAGAGTGGTCTGAACATACAAGTTATAAGTCATCGAGGAAGGTTTTGAAACTCCTACCTACAAAGGGTAAGCATGTGGTGATAGGGCCCGGTTACGATTCGGGTGTTGTAGATGTAGGTGGTGGTTACATCGTTACACTTCACATCGAAAGCCATAACCATCCTTCTGCCATCGATCCCTACGGCGGTGCTGCAACGGGTATAGGTGGTGTCTTAAGGGATATTTTGTGTATGGGTACTCGCCCGATCGCTCTGATCGATCCATTAAGGTTCGGAATGATCGATCGAAGTGAGCATTCACGATGGCTATTCATAAATGTAGTAAAAGGTATTGCGGATTACGGTAACTGCGTCGGTGTTCCGACGGTAGCTGGTGAAGTGGAGTTCGATGAATCCTTTGAAAGAAATTGTCTTGTGGATGTAGCCTGTATAGGTGTGGGCTTAAGGAAGCATCTAATCTTAGCCGAGGCCCGCCATCCCAATGACCTCTTAATCCTCGCTGGAGGTAGCACTGGTCGTGATGGTATACATGGTGTAACATTCGCATCGAAGGTTTTGAGCGAGAGGTCTGAGGAAGAGAGGTCAGCAGTTCAAGTACCAGATCCATTCATGAAGAAATTGATCATAGATGCGACGTTAGAGGTTGTCGAGAGTGGTTATGTGAGTGGTTTAAAGGATCTAGGTGGCGGAGGTCTGACATGCGCTCTGTCTGAAGTCGCAGCGAAGGGTGGTTGTGGTGTTGAAGTATATCTGGATAAAGTTCATCTACGTGAACCTGATATGGATCCTGTAGAGATAATGCTATCTGAATCTCAAGAGAGAATGTTATTTATTGTGAAGGAAGAGGGTGTAGAGAAGGTGTGTAAAATCTTTGAAAAGTATGGTGTGCCATACTCGATCATCGGCAAAGTAACGAGTGATAAGTATTTAACTGTGAAGATGAAGGGGAAGGTCCTGGCCCGCCTTCCCGCTGAAATGGTAGCAAGGGCACCCCTTATGCCTCGAAAGAGTATGAAGCCTGAATATATTGAATTATGCAAAGGTATCGAGCCTCCACAGGAGCCAAAAGATCTGGATGAAATCTTCTTAAAACTTCTTTCATCACCAAATATCTGTAGCAGGGAGTGGATCTATCGCCAGTACGATCATGAAGTCGGTATCAGAACGGTCATCAAACCTGGACAGGCGGATGCTGCAGTCCTTAAATTGCCGAATGGGAAGTTTTTGGCTGTAACGAGTGATGGCAATAGTAAACATTGCTATCTCGATCCCTACCATGGTGCGGCCGGATGTATGGCCGAATCTTGCAGAAATATCATTGCGGTAGGAGGTAAGCCTATAGCTATGGTCGATCATTGCCAATTCGGCGACCCGGGTAAGGCTGACGTGTATTGGACCTTCGTCGAATCTGTACGTGGTATGGCGGATTACTGTAAAGCCCTTCACATACCGTGTGTTGGAGGGAAGGTGAGTTTCTACAATGAGGATATGGTGACACGCTCCGCGATCAAACCTTCACCAGTCGTAATGGTTATTGGATTGATCGACGATGCAAAACATATTATAGATATGGGCTTAAAGATGGTTGATGATGTGATAGTGATGCTGGGCTTGACCAAGCCAGAAATGGGCGGCTCCGAATATTATGAGTATATCCATAATTTGGTGGGTGGTGAAGTCCCGAAGGTCGACTTTCGACTTGAGAAGAGGCTCCATCGATTGATGGGTAGAATCATCAGGAGAGGGTTGGCCAAAGCTATTCATGATTGTTCAAAAGGAGGGTTTGCTATAGCGTTAGCGGAGATGTGCTTTCCGAACGGTTTGGGTGTCGAAGTAGACTGTTCAAAAGTACCTGCGCTTAATTGTAGACTCGATGAATTACTATTCTCTGAGACCCATGGTAGATTTTTGATAGAAGTGGATAGTAGAGATGTAGGAGAAGTTATACAGTTAGCTTCAAATATGAATATAGAGTGCGGTGTGATAGGCAGGGTTAATGGGAGCAGGTTAAGGTTAAAGATGAACGATCGTGAAGTCCTTGACTTTTCGGTCAAAGAATTGAAAAATATCTGGTCTCAGGCGCTCCCTAGGTATCTGGGTGAGGTTGATTGAGAGAGAAATGTGGAGTGATCGGCATATATTCATCTTCTGGAAGTAATGTCACACCTTTGATTCTCTCCAGTTTAGAGGCATTACAACACCGCGGACAGGAATCGTGGGGCATCGCGATTGAAGGCCATAAGCCTTATCGAAGATTGGGTTTGATACCCGAGAAACTTACAACCAAGAGGAGGATCGTTGGTAAGGCTGGAATCGGGCATGTGCGATACTCCACTGTAGGGAGTACAACATTAGAGAATGCCCAACCTATTCAAATCGGTAATAAATTCTCCATCGCTCAAAATGGTACTATCGTGAATTTTGAAATCCTTCAAAATATGCTAAAATCGAGCTACGATGTTCACAGTCACGATAGTGACACAAAGTTGATCGGTTTAAGACTTCATCAACTTCTAAAAGAAAATGAATGGTTGGAGTCCTTCGTTCAAATGGGGAAGGATCTGTTAGGTTCATACTGCTTAGCCATTTTGAATAATCGTAGTGAAGTGTATGGGATTAGAGATCCAAGAGGTTTCAGACCTCTATGCATCGGTTGGCATGAACCTTCATCTTCATATATAATATCTTCAGAGAGTTGTGCATTGATAGCCGTCGGTGCGGAGTTTATTCGTGATGTGGAGCCGGGTGAGGTTGTAAAGTTGAGTAAAGACGGTCTTCAATCATTTAGGTTTGCGGAGCACGTAAGGCACTACCACTGTGCTTTTGAATATACGTACTTCGCCCATCCATCTTCATGTATCGATGGTGCTTATGTATATAGAGCGCGGAAGAATATCGGTCGTATCTTAGCGAAGAAGTATGGTGGTTGGGGCGATATAGTAATCCCCGTACCCGATTCTGCCCGACCGGCAGCTCTAGGCTACTCAGAAGTGAGTGGTATACCATTCGAAGAGGGGTTGATGAAGGATCGTTATAGAAAGAGAGGTATGATGAGAAGCTTCATCGAACCTACCCAAACGAGTAGAGAGGAAATCGTAAAGAAGATCATCCCTATTACCCATGTTGTGGAAGGTAAGGATATCGTTATGGTAGATGACAGTATCGTACGTGGTACAAGCTCTAAGATAATCATCAAACTGTTAAAGCGGGCGGGTGCGCGTAGAGTAAGGATGGTTGTGACATTCCCTCCGATTCGTTACCCTTGCTACATGGGAATAGACTTCCCAACCCAAGATGAATTGCTAGCCTACAAGTTATGTGGTGAAGAGAGTGACATCGATAGAATAAATGAAATTGTTGGTGCAGGGATCGGTGTCGATCAGTTAGGGTACAATGATATAGATGGTTTGGTAGAGGGGATCGGTCTGCCTAAAGATGAATTATGTCTGGCCTGTGTTACTGGTGATTATAGCTGTATAGGTGGGAGGCCAAAGTTCCGGAGTAGAGAGGAGTTGAAGAAGTAAGATGGTAGTCAATATCGGAATTTTGGTTTCCGGTAGAGGTTCGAATATGGAGGCGATTTTAAAGGCTGTAAAGGAAGGGAGGATTAAGAATTGTGAGGTAAAGGTTGTGATCAGCAGTAGGAAGGATGCCAGAGCTCTTGAAATTGCAAAGGCTTATGGTGTGAAAGCTTTAGCTATAGAAGAAGTCGGTTTTAAAGATAGGGTAGAGTATGACCGTGAAATCATTAAGCATCTTATTGAGCACGGTGTAACTCCTGAAAATGGCCTAGTACTCTTAGCAGGTTATATGAAGATACTGAGCCAAGAATTCGTCAATAAATTCAGATGGAGGATCATGAATATTCATCCCTCTCTACTCCCTTCATTCCCTGGCCTACATGCGCAGAAGCAAGCTCTAGAGTATGGGGTTAAGGTATCTGGCTGTACGGTGCACTTTGTGGATGAAAATCTGGATGCAGGCCCGATAATTCTACAGGCGTCTGTACCAGTAAAGGAGGACGATACTGTAGAGAGCTTATCGAATAGAATCTTGGAGTTGGAACATAGATTATACCCTGAAGCGGTGAGGTTGTTCGTCGAAGGTAAGTTAAGGATTGAAGGTAGAAGGGTGAGGATTCTGGAATGACCGGAATAATTATGGATGGTAAAGCACTGGCTGAGGAGGTCAAGGCGAGGGTAAGAATTGAAGTTAACAGATCGATCAAAGATGGTATTAGGCCGACACTCGCAACTATACTCGTAGGTGATGATCCTGCCTCAATATCTTACGTTAAAGCGAAGCATAAAAGTTGTGAAGATGTGGGAATTCGTTCTCAAAATTACCACCTTCCTAAGGAGAGTAGTGAGGATGATATCTTAAGGCTTATAGAGAGTTTGAATAAAGCGAAGGATATCCATGGCATATTGGTTCAATTGCCTTTACCTTCACATATCGATCCATACAAAGTCATTGAGAAGATAGATCCAGTAAAGGATGTTGATGGTCTGCACCCTGAGAATTTAGGGAAGCTATTCCATAAGAAGGGTGATTTAATACCTTGTACACCCAAAGGTATAATGGCCCTGCTCAAGAAGTATAATATAGAAGTAAGAGGGAAGAATGCGGTCATCGTAAATAGGAGTAATCTGGTCGGTAAGCCTCTCTACCATCTTCTTGTAAATGATGATGCTACAGTTACCATATGCCATACGAAGACACGGAATATTGTGGAGCATATGAGAAATGCAGATATTTTGGTAACCGCTGTAGGTCGTAGACCCGAATTCGTAGTTACTAGTGATATGGTAAAAGAGGGTGCGATAGTGATAGATGTGGGTATGAATCGTATCGAAGGTAAATTGTGTGGTGATGTAGATTTTAACTCCGTCATTGAGAAGGTTTCGTACATCACCCCAGTCCCCGGAGGAGTAGGGCCTATGACCGTTGCTATGCTTCTCGAAAATACTTTGATCGCCATGAATTTACAGACCAGAAAGGGGTTTTAAACAAATTCTCGTTGATTTGAATACGAGTTAAAAGACTTCACAGATCAAGATCGTGCTCGATGGAAAGGAATGCACATTTATAGAGATATTTATAAGCATATTCCAATCTTTGGAAGTTTGATGCCAGGTATTATAGGGTTTTACCCATTCGGTGAAGGTAGAGAAAATTGGAATGCATGCCGTTTCCTCTACTACGGTTTAAATGCATTACAACACCGTGGACAAGAGTCTACGGGGTTATCATCCCTCGGTAAAGATAGGTTATTGAGTACGATCAACGATGATGTGATGGTCGAAGATTTCTTCAAAGAGAAGGCTGGATCTCTGAAGGAAGGTCATATAGCTATCGGCCAAACATCACCGATCAAAGGTGATGGTGTAATCTATGTAAAAGAACCTGTCGAGCTCGTCTGTGTAGGTGATGGGAAGCCGGACCTTCATCCGGATAAAGTTACCGCCTTTAAAATATTCTCCGAGAAACTTTCACAGATGATCTATAAGTGTGGAGATACGTTGGAGGCTACAAAGAGCATCATAAGAGAGGTCCATGGTGGCTATTCATTCATAGTCCTTACAAAGAATGAAGAAATGATCTGTGGTAGAGATATTCATGGAGTAAAGCCCTTAGAGATCGGTGCCATAGGTTTCGATATAGGCATAGTCGCTTCCGAGACCGCTGCCCTCGATGTGATGGGTGCTGAGCATACCGGTAGTGTGAATCCCGGTGAAGTCGTCATCTTCGACCCTCTGAGTATAAGGAGAGAGCGATGTGGTGAGCCGAATAGAAAGTACTGTAGCTTCGAGTATATCTACCTTGCCCGTCTAGACTCTTACTTGAACGGAATCTCCGTCTCTAAAGTAAGAGAGAATATTGGAAGGGCCTTGGCGAGAGAAAGGCCAATTCAAGCTAATGTAGTAATAGGCATACCAGAAACCGCGTTGGCCTTTGCGATGGCGTATTCAGAAGAAGCAAGGATACCCACGAGGATAGGGTTTGTTAGGACTGGTAGGTATACTCGAAGTGCCATCAGACCCACACAATTGGAAAGGCTTACCGGTGTTCAATTGAAGTTGAACCCTGTTCGATACTCCGTAGATAATAAAGATGTAATATTGATCGATGATAGTGTTGTAAGAGGAAATACACTAAAAAGTACTGTGTTAGATTTGAAGAGGAAGGGTGCAAAAAGGGTACATGTGAAGATTGGGAGCCCTGCTCTCGTAGCACCGTGCCCTTACGGTACAGAAGTCCCGCCCCGTGATGAACTGATCGGCGGGAATTTGAGCGAAGAAGAGATTTCTTATGTAATAGGTGCCGATAGCTTTTCTTTTCTTCCTATCTCTAAACTGGTGGAGTGTATCGGTTTAAAGGAGAGCGAGTTATGTATGAAGTGTTTTGGCGTAGATTGGGAGGTTAAGTAGATTGAAGGTAATGGGTGTGGGTAATGGTGCAAGGGAGCATATAATAGCGAAGAAGCTCGCTGAGAGTAAATATAGACCTAAAGTCTATTGGGTGGGTGAACTTCAAAACCCCGGCATATTAAGGATATGTAAGCAGAGTGGTGGTGAATATGCACTTTGTAAAACTACCGATCCTGAAAAAGTAGTCACACATGCGTTAAGATGGGGTGTCGATTTTGTATTCGTGGGTCCAGAAGAGCCGAATTTTCACGGTGTACCAGATATATGTGAAAAGAATGGTATACCATGTATAGGTGCGAGTAGCAAACTCGCTAAGATAGAGATGTCGAAGGCTGAGTTAAGAAGGTTACAATGGAAGTATGATTTAAAGGGTAAACTGTTGTTTAAGACTTTTCGAACGGCTGAAGAGGCTTCACGGTACTTGGAAAAGTACTCCGAGACCCTAACTTGGTTACAGAATGTCGCTTTAAAACCCGCCCGACAGGCTGGTGGTAGAGGTGTAAAGGTCGTGGATGATAGGCACATTTATCTGCATGATGAGAAGGAGAGGTTTAAGAAGCAACATGCGAGTTGGTTAGAGAGTTACATGAAGTCCTTCTCGGGAATCGAAGATAAAATTCTGGTTGAAGAGAAGGTTTGGGGGCCTGAATATACATTACAGTGCTTCACCGATGGTAAGGTTGTGAAGGGTATGCCCTTGGTACAAGATAACAAAAATGCACATGAATTTGATATAGGTACGGAGACTGGTGGTATGGGCTCGATCAGCGGGCCTGGCATGACACTCCCATTTATTACCAAAGATGAATATGAAGAATCATTAAAGATTGTAGATTCGATCGTAAAGGCTATTCAAGATGAAGTCGGTGAGTGTTACCATGGTGTTGTAGCTGGGCAGATGATGATCACCGAAGTAGAAGGTCCTACGATCATCGAAATGTACTCAAGGTTTGGGGATCCGGAGGCCCTAAATGTACTATCTACTTTGAAGACCGATCTGATAGACATCTGTTATGGCATCATCGATGGTAGGTTAAGCAGCATAAATATCGAATTTGAGGATTCTGTAACTGTCGTGAAGGCTGTAGCACCTAAGGGTTATCCGGATTTTCGAGATCTGGCGAAGAACCATCCTGTAATCGTGGATGAAGAGAAGATCGTTAATGAGGGTTGTGAGTTTTACTGGGGATCGGCAGATCTGAAGGATGATGGCAGTATAGTTACGGGTGGTTCTAGGGTATGTGAGATATTATGCAAATCAGACCGATTTGAGGAGGCTAGTGAACGTATCGAAAGGTGCATTGCTTACATTAGGCTCGGTGATGGCTGGGGTCTATTTCACAGGAGCGATATCGGTTCTTTAGAATTGTTAGCAAGGAGGATGGATGTGGCAGACCGTGTAAGAAGGCTTTACCGTTATAGGTTGGAGAAAGGTATATTAGGTAGACGGTTCGATTGGTTACCTGGTCTCGGCATGGTAGACCCTGTAGCTACTTTGAAGAAGAGCTTGATGGGTGAATCGGTATGAAGGTAGCTGTAATTTCGGGTAGCAAATCGGATCAAAATATCGTAGATGAGGTGGTGCAGACTTTAAAGGAGTTCAGTGTAGAATATGAGACGAAGATTCTCTCTGCTCATAGAAATCATGATGAGCTAGAGAATTATGTAAAGAATTCTGATGCCGATGTATTCATCGGTATAGCCGGACTCTCCGCCGCTCTCCCCGGATTCATCGCCTCCCTCACTACAAAGCCCGTGATCGGTGTCCCCGTTTCGGCAAAGTTGGGTGGATTAGACTCTTTACTATCTATAGTTCAGATGCCTCCACGTGTACCAGTCGCTTGTGTAGGTATAGATAATGGTAGGAATGCAGCCCTTTTGGCCATTCAAATACTCGCAGTACATGACAAAAAACTTCAAGAAGAGCTGATCCTTTATAGGAGGAGGGTGTGAGGATGGAGTTCAAAGGTAGATTGATCCGTAAAGGAAAAGTGAAAGACATATATGAGTATAGTGAAGATGAGCTTCTATTCTTCTTCACCGATAGGGTCTCCGCATTCGATGTAATACTACCATCTATGATACCGAGAAAAGGTGAAGTACTATGCAAGTTCGCCGAGTACTGGTTCAAGACTCTTGGTGTGAAGAATCACATGGTGAAGGTGATAGGCAAGAATATGATGGTTGTAAAGAAGTTGAATATGATCCCGATCGAATGTATAGTGAGGGGGTATCTGTATGGTAGCCTCTACGAGCGGGTGAAGGAGGGCTTAGCATCCGTACCTATCGAGCCAGTCTTGGCTGCCAAACTCCCTCAACCAATATTCGATCCCACCACAAAGTATGAAGAAAAGGATGTTCCTATAACGAAGGATGAGATACTGAGGAGGGGATGGTTGAATGAAGATGAATATGAGGAAGTGGTCGAGAAGAGTATGATGATCTATTCAAAGATCGCTGAAAAGGCCGATAAGGCTGGGTTCATCGTGGCCGATTTAAAGTTGGAGTTCGGTAAGAAGGATGGGGAGATACTCTTAGCAGATTCGATAGGCCCAGATGAGTTCAGACTTTGGCCGAAGGATAAATATGAAGTCGGTAGGGCTCAAGAGAGTTACGATAAGCAACCGATCCGAGACTGGTTGATAAAGATCGGTTATAAGGCAAAGTTGGATGAGGCTGTAAAGAATAAGAAGCCGCTACCAGAACCGCCCCAACTCCCCGAATCTTTGATTCAAGAGACCATAGGGCGATATATCATCGCCTATGAACGTATCACAGGTTTAAAGTTCGATTAAATGATGCTATGCCTAGCTTCACCTATGCCGATGTAGGTATAGATCTCACGAAGATCAAGGGTATTCATACATTACTGGCAAGCGAACTCCGTAAGACGTTCAGATCGAGAGAGGGGAAATTCGGGAGTGTCATCTCTGAGATAGGCCATTACGCGGGTTTGGTCGATATTGGAGGTGGGAAGGCTTTAGCCCTTCACGTAGATGGTGTCGGAACGAAGGTCTTAATCGCCCAGATGATGAATAAGTTTGATACGGTAGGTATCGATTGTGTAGCGATGTGTGTGAACGATCTGATCTGCGTGGGTGCAGAACCATTCGCACTGATCGATTATATCGCCTTAGAAAGGGCGGATGATCGGTTGGTTTACGAGTTGACCTTGGGTCTGGTAAAGGGTGCTGAGGAGGCTTCTGTAGCTATCGTAGGTGGTGAGACTGCAGTCATGCCCGATGTAATCAAAGGTGTGAATGGTAGAGGCTTCGATCTTGCCGCCATGTGCTGTGGGATTCTAGAGAAGGATAGGGTCGTTACGGGTAAGGAGTTGAGGGAGGGTGATGTGGTCTTGGGTGTAAAGAGTTCTGGTATACACTCCAACGGTTTATCACTTGCACGTAAAGTATTATTGGGAAGGTATAGAGTTGAGGATTATCTTGATGAATTGGGTAGGTCTCTGGGTGAAGAGTTACTGGAGCCTACTTACATCTACGTGAAGCCAACTCTGAAGGCTTTAAAGGAGTGTGAGATACACGGTATGGCACACATAACTGGCGGTGCCTTTTCGAAACTCCAGAGGTTGGTGAGGGGTTCAGGGTTGGGCTTTAATCTCGATAATATGCCAAAACCCCCAACAATCTTTTCTCTCATTCAAAGAGAAGGGAAAATTACTGAGCGGGAGATGTTCAGAACATTCAATATGGGTATTGGTTTCTGCATCTGTGCACCGTCAAAAGATGTGGATTCGATCTCAAACATCTACGAGCGGGAAGGATTCTCTGTAGAGAGGATCGGTAAAGTCGATAGAGTAGATGGGGTATTCGTCAAGGGTATAAGGGTTGATGACTAGAAGCGGGGCCCTTCATACCTTTCCTTCAGCCTATCCCTATACTGCATCACTATCGGCTCTATAATATCCTTCACGAACCTTTCACACCTTTCTACAGCATCACCAACATGCGCGGTAGGATCGAGTAGATCATCGATCTCCTTTTCAGAAAGCTTTGAAGAAATGACTTCATCACCCTTTAACAATTCGGCCAATGGGTTTTTATTGCCCTTCATCACCTCCTCCCATGCCCTAAAGGCGTGACTCCGAATCCTCTCATGCATCTTCTGCCTATCCTCCCCCCTTTCGACGAGCTTCATCAGGATAGCCTCTGTACCAGCGAATGGACCATACCTCTCTAAATTCTTCCTTATCATAAATGGGTAGACTCGAAGATCGGACAGAATCCTATTGTAGATGAGAAGGCATTCATCTAGAGCTAAGAAGGCTTCTGGGATGATTATCCTTCTATTCGCAGAATCGTCCAAGGTCCTCTCAAGGAGGCTATTTGCTGCATTCGTAAAGGCGACTATCGGGAGTGTACTGATGTACCTTGCTAGAGAGCACATACGCTCCGCCCTAACAGGATTCCTCTTGAATGGCATCGCTGTAGACCCCACTTGAGCCTCTCTGATCGGTTCCGATAATTCACCAAAGTTCGGGGATTGTAATAATCTTAAATCAAAGGCGAATTTGTGTACACTCTGCGCGATACATGCCAATGTCGATAGAACAAGGTAATCGAGCTTTCTTGGATAGGTTTGAGTGGTTATGAATGTCGCTTCCAAGCCCAATCTACTCATCACGTACTCCTCCATATCCATCGGCCTACCGATACCCTCTAACAACCTCTTAAAGCTCGCCGAAGTACCTACAGCACCTTTGATACCCTTGCCTTTTACAAAATCTTTGAGTAAAAATTCTACCAATCGAATATCGAATACAATATCTTGGGCATAATTTGCCAACCTATAGCCCAAGGTTGTGGGCTCCGCCGGTTGTAGGTGAGTCCAACCCATACAGACTAAATCCTTATACTCCATGATCTTCTTCGAGTAAGAATCGAGGCAGTTCACCAACCTCGTCAGAATGATATTTAACGCATCCTTGATCCTCAGAACATCGGCATTATCCTCAATATCCATAGATGTGGCACCAAGGTGAATCTTCCCTCCACCTTTTGGACATTGCTCTGCGTAAGCTTTAATTTCAGCCATTACATCGTGCCCGATCTCCTTCTCAATTTCATGAGCCCTTTTTAGATCTATGTACCTTTCATCAGCTTTACTCTTTAGATCCTCCAATTCTTCGCTCGAAACCAACCCATAGCGTGATTGGGCCTCGGCCAACAATACCCATATCTTCCTCCATAAAGCCCTATACCTCAATTCAGAGAAGAGCTTCCTCATCTCTTCACTCCCATATCTCCATGTAAAGACCGAGAGGAAGTCATCATAACCGAATTCCTTATCGCTCATACTAGAACAGATTTAAGAAAATACATAGACTTAAATCTTCATATCGATTTTCTGATGATTTTTAGAAGTTCCCAGTATCAGCAATTAAGCAATTGTGGAGGTTTCTTAGAGAGATTGAGTGAAAAAGTTCGATTTAAGACGATTTAAGATATTAATGAGTGATTATAAGAGAAGAATTGAGATACTTTGATTGAAATATAAAGAGAATAAGCTCCTATTAGTAATTTTGGTAAGAAAGAGATGAAAAAGTTAAAGGTCCTAAGGTCTTCACACATTCGTTTAAGGATTGAAATAGACCCATCGGTTGGAAAGCTGAGCTTCTCTCACTTTCTAAAAGTCTCAATCTTCATAATCTTCATAATCTTCATTCATTAATTTTCTTCATGATTTCGATAACATCGGTAACGATTGGTAAATTGAGTAAGAGTACCGAAAGATTTAATCACTCATGTTATCAAGAAGAATTTGAAGGTATATGCAAGATGGAATCAGACCTCACGCAGCATTGGTCAGTGTATGGGATAAAAGTGGTTTGATACCATTCGCTCAAACTTTACATAAAAATGGTGTGAGAATTTTGGCAACATCAGGCACATATAAAACTCTACAAGAGGCAAATGTACCTTGTGAAAAGCTTGAGGAGCGGTTAAGATACCCAGAGATGCTAGATGGTAGAGTAAAGACTCTCCAAGTAGAGGTATTCTCCGCTATACTTGCAAAGAGAGAAGAAGATCATTTACAACAACTTAAAGCTTACAATATAAAGCCTATCGATATGGTAGTCTGTAACTTTTACCCATTTGAAAGAATAGCATCATCATCGAATGTTAATATTGAGACACTTATCGAGAATATCGATATCGGTGGACCATCTTTGGTGAGAGCGGCTGCAAAGAATTATCGATATGTGATAGTAGTGCCAGATCCAAAGTATTATAATCAAGTAGCTGAAGAGTTGGAGAAGTATGGCTTTATCTCTTTATCAACTAGGCAGAGACTTGCGTATTCAGCTTTTAGCATAGTCGCTGCTTATGATATAGCGATATATAGAGAGCTTAAGAAATATCTTAACCCGAATGAGTTATTCCCCGAGAAATTCTTTATATCGGCAACGAAGTTTGAGGATGCAAAGTATGGTGAAAATCCCCATCAAAGAGCAGCGATTTACAAATTAGATGGTTATACGAGCATGGCCGAATGGGAGCAATTATTCGGTGAGCAGAGATCTTTTAATAATTATTTAGATATAGGAAAGGCTTATGAGATTTTAAAGGGCTTTGAGCATACACCGACGGCAGCTACTGTAAAGCATGGGAATATCAGTGGTTTTGCATTCGCACCAACATTGGCAGAGGCTTATACATTAGCACATGAGTGCGATCCGGAGGCCGATTATGGTTGTGCAACGGTAGTGAATAGAAAGGTAGATGTTGCATCAGCCAAACTTATAGGGAAGAATCCTGGTGTTGAGGATAAATCTGTTTACACAGAGATACTCATAGCTCCTGATTATGACCCTGAAGCATTAGAGATATTAAAGGCGAAACAGAAGAAGAAGATTAGAATCATCAAATATCATGAACCTAGCAATTATCCGTATGATGTTCGAGTGTTGGAAGGTGTATTGTTGGTACAAGAGCCAGCAGATTATAATAAGAAGCTCGATCGATCGAAACTTACCTATCCGACTAAAGTAAAGCCTGATTCAGAAACATTAGAGAAGCTTTTAGCAGCTTGGGAATTGGTAAGAAAAGTACCATCGAATGGAATAGTTATCGCCGATGGTAAAGTTGAGAATGGTAAGCTCACGTACTTTTGGACATATGGTGTGGCCTCATTCAGAAAGAGGAATGGTGCGGTAAAGATCGCTCTGGATAATGCTGGTAAACGGGCTAAAGGAGCGGTCGCAGCATCGGATGGTTTCTTCCCATTTCGCGATAGTATCGATCTACTCGGAGAAGCGGGTATTAAAGCGGTAATTCAACCTGGTGGTTCAATAAACGATGAAAAGATAATCGAAGCTGCGAATGAGTATAACATAGCTATGGTATTCACACATGAAAGGGCTTTTAAACATTGATCGTTGAAGTGGCTTAACGATTAGCTAAATTCGTGCCAACGTAAAAACCCCTCCGATTATACCAAGGATCATACCTATAAGGAAACCCCCTCCTACAACTATACTCAGAATAGAGAATGTTAATGTGAGTAAACCACCTAAGATGACCCTTCCCCTATAAGTCAAGTAAGAAGCCAAGAGGATAATCATACCACATACCAACCCTAAGATGGCCAATAGTGAAATGAACGTTAAGGGCGGATTGAACGGTATCTCACACACTCCATACCGTATTATACTGCAAGTTAAGATGAATGTGTGAATAAAACCTGTAAAGATCGTAAAGAGAATAGCATTTATGAGGATAAATATGCCCGATATTAATGAAAGTACAAAACCAGCGATCGGTCTCTTAATTGTAGATGAATCCATTCCGCACACTATAGCGATCTACATATATTTTAATTTACTGAAGGTAGGGTGTAATCGCTATATCGCTATAGTTAAAAAGACCATGATCCAAAGGGAATTAAGATGAGTGCCGATTGTGACGTATTGGTAATGGGTGGCGGGCTTACAGGCCTTATAACGGCCAAGGAAGTGGCAAAGAGGGGCTTTAAAGTAAAAGTCTTGGAAGAGGATGTAGAAATAGGCCTTCCTGAGAAGTGTGCCGGTTTAGTGAGTATGAAAGCGTTATCACAGCTCGGAATCCTTCCAAAAGCGAGGATCGTTCAAAATAGGATCGAGCGGGCCATTTTACATGCTCCAAGTGGTTTAAGTTTAGAGATAGATGCACGAAAGCAAAGAATCGTTGTCTTGGATCGTAGTGAATTGGATAAAGAGCTCGCGTACAGAGCTGTGAGCTTTGGTGCAGAAATTTTACTAAAGACGAGGGTCTCACACTTTAATGAATTGGAGAATTTGATACAAGTAAAGGCGAATGGTGAAAATTATACGGGTCGGCTTTTGGTAGATGCAAGAGGTCATCCTCCTAATCCTAAAGATAAAGGTCTATTGAACGCAGCCCGATTCGAGGTTTATAGCCGATCGTTTCAAAGGGATACCGTCGAAATATTCTTCGATCAGAGGTTATCGCCTGGATTCTTTACGTGGATTGTACCTTACGATGACCACCTGGCGAAGGTTGGGACCGCTGGTATAGGGATTGATCCATTCAAATCGATAGAATCATTCTTAAAGAATAGAAAATGTGCAATCTTAGGAAAGGTCGGATCGACCCTCATCGTATCTGGCCCATCGAACCATTTTGTATTTAACAGAGTTGTGAGAGTCGGTGATGCAGCGGGCCAGACCAAACCGACTACGGCTGGAGGAATTTACACGGGTGGAATGGGCGGAATCCTCGCCGGTCGTGCTTTGATAGAGGCCCTCGATAAGGATGATACTACTCGTTTAAAGATGTATGAGCAGGAATGGTTTAAGATGTTTGGAAGAGAATTTAAGGTGATGTTACTAATGAGAAGGATCTTTGAGAGCCTTTCCAACGATCAGATAGATCAGATCTTTAAGATTTTGGATCAATCGATCATAAATGAGATCGTTTTAAAGAGCGAATTCGATTATCACTCATCGACTTTAGTACGGGCTTTAGGTATGGAGAGGGTTTTAAAGATCCTGAGTACAATCGGTATGAGAGGGTTGAAGGATATAATTTCATTATTAAAGAGTTGTATTGGTGAAGCATAGGATCAAATAGTTAGATACCATAAACCATGAAGAAGACTTATCTTATACAGTATACAGCCTAAGATCAAATAACTCCAAAAAGTATATATTGTGATGGAAGAAAGAGATGTGTTGATCAGTATTGTCTAAAGATCGATTACAACTACCGATATGTACTTCTTGTAACCGACCTACTATGCCGAAGGAGCGCGTGGTAAAGTTCTATTGCCCAGACTGTGGCAAAGTCTTGATCTGGCGTTGTGAAAAGTGCCGCTTATTCGCTAGACCATATAAGTGCATGAATTGTGGTTTTGAAGGGCCATAATGGGGGTTTGTATTTGAGGTCCCTTATTGTAAGAATGAAGGTATTCCCCGTGGATGTAGGAATAGATTTAAATGAAATGGCAGAGTCCATTCGCAACCACCTTCCTAAAGGTATGGAGATCGTATCTAAACGTGAGGAACCTATAGCGTTTGGTCTATCGGCTTTGATCATCGATGTGAAAGTGGAGGAGAGGGATGGAGTTATGGATGCGCTAGAAGAAGCGATCAAATCCTCCAAGTACGTTAGTGAAGTACAGACCGTGAGTGTTAGTAGGTACTATTAACCTCATATAAAGATCTCCATCAAAATAAATCTTTAATTGGAGTTCATATAAAGTAAGTCTTAAGTCTTAAGATATAACATAAATGGACGGTAGGCGACCCGAATGGCCAAAACTAGTGTCACAGCGGTGCAGTTAAAGGTGGCTGAAGCCAAGCAGAGGGACGTAGGAAAAGCAAGGGCACGAATGGATCCCGATACTCTTACTATATTAGGAGTAAATGTGGGTGATGCTGTGCAACTTATCGGAAAAAGGTTCACAGTCGTAACTGCATGGCCCTTTGATCCTGAAGATCGTTCTTACGGAATCATCAGGATCGATGGTCAGACAAGAAAAAATGCCGGCGTCTCTTTGAACGAATACGTTACCGTTAAACGGGCAAGTATAAAGATGGCAAGGAGTGTTACCTTTGCACCTGTCGATAACAAGTTAAGTGTAGATGAAGACTTTTTAGAATTTGTGAAGAATAGGTTGAAGGGATACTGTGTCACCGAAGGTGATGAGCTATCCATACCTATTTTAGGTAACCCTATCGTGTTACAGGTAGTGAAGGTTAATCCGAAACCTTCTGCGAAGATCGGACATTCTACACGAATAAGTATTCTAAATGAGCCTGTTACCGAAGCTGCAATAAGGCCCAGAGTGACGTACGAAGAGATCGGTGGATTAAAAGAAGAAGTTAGAAGGTTGAGGGAGATCGTTGAACTACCACTTCGCCATCCAGAGATCTTTCAGAGGCTCGGTATAGATCCTCCCAACGGCGTTTTACTCTACGGTCCACCGGGTTGTGGAAAGACATTGATCGCAAAAGCCCTTGCTAACGAATCTGAAGCCCATTTCATTTCGATCAGTGGACCTGAGATTATGAGTAAGTACTATGGAGAGAGTGAGGCGAAACTTAGAAAGATCTTCCAAGAGGCGAAAGAGAATGCACCGAGCATCATCTTCATAGATGAAATCGATGCCATAGCTCCAAAGAGAGAGGAGGTGCTCGGCGATGTAGAGAAGAGGGTTGTAGCCCAACTCTTGGCTTTGATGGATGGGCTTTCAGAAAGAAGTGGTGTGATCGTCATTGGAGCGACGAATAGGCCTGAAAGTATAGACCCTGCCCTTCGAAGGCCCGGTAGATTCGATCGAGAGGTTGAGATCGGTGTACCAAACATGGAAGATAGGTTAGAAATTTTACAGATCCATACAAGAGGGATGCCTCTGGCAGACGATGTTAATTTGAAAGAATTGGCTAAAGAGTTACATGGTTATACGGGTGCTGATCTAAAGGCATTATGTCGTGAAGCTGCTCTAAAAGCTTTAGAGAGGTACTTGCCCGAATTCGATCTTAAGAGTGAAAGAATACCACCAGAAATTTTGGAAAAGATCGTTGTGACCCAAAGAGACTTTCGTGAAGCTTGTAAAGAGATCGTTCCGACAGCTATGAGAGAGGTCTATGTAGAAATTCCAAAGGTGAAGTGGAGTGATATTGGTGGATTGGATTCTGTGAAGCAGATTCTGGAAGAGAATATAATCTGGTCGATAAAGGATCCTGAAAGATTTCGAAGGATGGGCGTTAAACCTCCAAGGGGGATTCTTCTGTATGGCCCTCCGGGTTGTGGAAAGACCCTTCTAGCACGAGCTATAGCGATGGAGAGTGGTGCTAACTTTATCACCGTTAAAGGGCCAGAGGTTATGTCGAAATGGGTAGGAGAATCGGAGAAGGTGGTTAGAGAGATCTTTCGAAAGGCTCGAGCATCAGCCCCTTGCATCATCTTTTTGGACGAAATCGACTCTTTAGCAAGGATCAGGGGAGGTACGTTAGAAGACTCTAATGTAGAAGATAGAGTACTCAGCCAGTTGTTAACGGAGATCGATAGCATATATATAAGCGGGGTCTTTGTGATAGGTGCTACCAATAGACCGGATCTGATCGATCCTTCACTCTTAAGGCCAGGGAGGCTCGACCTTTTGGTCTATGTCCCTCCACCAGATATGAAAGGTAGACTCGAGATTCTTAAAGTTCTTACCCGTGAAATGCCATTATCTCATGATGTTTCATTGGAGGAAATAGCTTCATCAACGAAAGGGTACTCTGGGGCCGATTTGGAATCCTTGTGTAGAGAGGCGGCTATAATCGCTATGAAGAAAGGTAGCGATAAAGTACGTAAAGAAGACTTTGAAAGGGCGCTCGAAAAGATCAATCCTTCGATCAGCCCAGAGGTAGAAAGATGGTATGCTTCACTATGTGAGAGGATGAAGACGATTCACAAAGCTCAGCCATTCTTCGGATAAAAAGGTAATGGAATTGGTGTTAAAGTACCCTTTAAAAGTATTGGTGTATGAGACTTTAAAACAACGAAAAGTCATTACTGATCAAGATTTATTGAATGAAATCAATAAGAATGGTGGCAATATCCAGATGAGAGAGCTGAACAAGGCGCTTTTGCATTTAGAAATAATCGGTTTGATCAATGTAAAGTGGGTTGGAAAGGATAAGCGAAGGATCGAAATCGTCGAAAAAACCCAATCATAAATCTTCAAAGATTTAATATAAATTCTCATAGAGATTCCGAAGATAGCAACTCAAGCAAAAAGAACCGATCGTTCGCTACGATTTTCTATTCATTTATCTCACTTGATCGTTTCCATCCAGCATCGAATTTTAAAATTTTTCTAATAAAAATCTGGCACCAAAGAGGAAAGTTTTAAAGTTTTATGTTGTATGTTGTTGGTATTTTAATTGAATCATCAAATCGATCATCTCTTACTTCATGTTTAGCCAACATGACCATACTTATCCTCGATCGGTAAATTTAACTATTAGAAGAAAAAAATATAATGAAAGGAGAGTTTTAAATGAGTTCCAGTTCCGAAGAGTATGTATTATGTGAAAAGTGCGGTAGAGTTATAGATGATTGTAGGTGTGTCTGTCCATACTGCGGTGAAACTATCAATTGTGAATGTTGTATAGGCATGGATAAAGCGACTGGTGGTTAAAAGTAATGAAGGTAGACTTCAATTGGATGGCTGGAGGGCCGCAGGGAAGTGGTGTAGACACCGCTGCGAATATCTTCGGTAGAGCGTGTAGCTATGGAGGTTTTTACGTCTATGGGAAACGTGAATACCATTCGAATATCAAAGGTCTACATAGTTACTTTCATTTAAGGGTATCGAGTGATGAAGTTTTTGCCAATGTTAATGATGTAGATCTGCTCGCAGCCTTCGATGCGGAGACCGTCGTTCGTCACATAGGGGAAGTGACCCTAGGCGGTGGGATCATCGTCGATAGGGATCAGTTAGATGTACAGATCTTGAATATACCGACTTTGCCGATAGAATTCAGATCGGCCTTCAAAAGGCATCTGGAGGAGAAGGGGCTGGGCGACCGTTTAGAGGATCTGCTCGAAGATGCCGAGAAGCGTGGTATTCAGACCTTCCGAGTACCGTACATGGATCTGCTTCAGCAGATCGCGAATCAATTTGGTATAGGTGAGTTGAGCAAGGTTGTGCGATTTATAAATACCTTAACGATAGGTATTTCGTTTGGTCTAATCGATTACGATGTAGCACTCGTTGAAAAGGCCATAAGGATGACCTTTCAGGAGAAGTCTAAAGTCGTTGAAATGAACATCTTTGCTATGAAGCTCGCTTACGAGTATGCGAAGAAGAATTTTTCCGATTTCAAGTATAAACTTAAAAGCTCATCATCGATTGATAATAAGATCTTTCTATCAGGAAATCAGGCGGTAGCGATAGGTAAAGTTTTGGGAGGGTGCCGATTCCAGACATACTATCCTATAACACCCGCCGCAGATGAGAGCGAATACATAGAAGCACATGAAATTTTAAGGACAAAATCTCAAGATATCAAAGCAGGGGTTATCGTTTTACAGACTGAAGATGAGATTTCAGCGATAAATATGGCCTCCGGTGCAGCCTTGACCGGTACAAGAGCATCTACATCCACCTCTGGGCCGGGCTTTTCGCTCATGGTCGAAGGCCTAGCCTGGGCTGGAATGAATGAAGTTCCCGTTGTTATTACATACTATCAGCGAGGTGCCCCTTCGACCGGTCTGCCTACAAGGCATGGGCAGGATGATCTGAGGTTTGCCATTCATGCGGGCCATGGAGAATTCCCGAGAATAGTGCTCGCTTCTGGCGATATTAGAGAATGTTTTTACGATGCGGTGAATGCATTCAACTACGCTGAGAGGTTTCAGCTACCTGTAATCCACCTGATCGATAAAGCACTCGCCAACAGTTATCAAACCTTCCCAATATTCGAGACTAAAGGGATTAAGATCCAACGGGGCGATATTTTGAATGAAGACGATCTTAAGAATGTCGAATATAAAAGATTCTCCTTTACTGAAAGAGGTGTTTCTCCAAGGGTCTTTCTAGGTTTAAAAGGTGGCATTCATTGGTATACAGGTGATGAACATAATGAATTCGGTCATATAAGTGAAGAATCGGATAATAGGACCAGAATGGTAGAGAAGAGGATGAAAAAGCTTGAGACCATCGATCGAGAGGTGCCGATAAGTGAAAGGATCAATTTCTTCGGAGATGAAGATGCCAAGAATATCATCGTCAGTTGGGGTTCTCCCAAAGGTGCCATTCTTGAATCTTTAAAGAGGTTGGTCGATGAAGGTTTTAGCCTTGCATTTCTACAGATTCGTATGGTGCACCCGCTCCCTAGCGAATATGTGAAGAGAACTATTGAGAGGGCTGAAAGGGTTATAGATGTTGAGATGAATTATTCAGGACAGCTTGGAGGGATTATAAGTGAAAAGACGGGGATTCCCATGAACTTTCAAATCTTAAAGTATAATGGTAGACCTATGACTGTGACTGAAGTTTACGATGCACTGAAGCGTGTGCTCCTAAATAGAGCGCCCAAGAGGCAGGTGTTAAATTATGGTGCTTAAGTGGACAGATTTTAAAACGGACGTCTTTGTGGATTGGTGCCCAGGGTGTGGAAACTTCGGTATATTAGCAGCTTTACAGATGGCACTGGCCGAGCTCGGGCTCGAACCACATCGCGTCGTATTGGTATCTGGAATAGGCTGTTCTGGAAAGCTGCCACACTTCGTTAAGGCTTACGGTGTCCATACACTTCATGGTAGGGCTCTAACCTTCGCCCAAGGTATCAAGATCGCAAACCCTGATTTGGAAGTAATAGTCATAGGAGGGGATGGTGATGGTCTCGGAATAGGGATGGGCCACCTTATCAATGCTGGAAGGAGAAATGTAGATATCACATATTTGATACATGATAATGGAGTCTATGGGCTTACAAAAGGTCAGGCTTCACCAACACTACAACGGGGCTTAAAGGTCAAGGCCATCCCAAAGCCGAACCTCAATGAAGCTACAAACTACGTAATGTTAGCGATAGCGGCAGGCTATACTTTCGTTGCAAGATCCTACGCCTTCGATACAAAACACCTTAAAGAGGTTATAAAACGTGCGATAGAGCATAAGGGGTTGGCTCTGGTGAGCGTATTACAACCGTGCCCCACCTACAACGATATAAACACGAAGGAATGGTACGCTGGAGAGGATCGTAGAGACCCTAAGACTGGAAAGCCGATACCGAGGCTCTATAGATTGGAGGATATTGGTTACGATCCGGTCGTGCGTGATGCATCGGAGGATTTTATTAAGAAGGTTAATGCGATGGAGAAGGCGAAGGAGTGGGGCGATCGAATACCTATTGGAATATTCTATAAAAATGAGTTCATCCCAACGTTTCAGGAGCGCATAGCGAGCAGAATACCATTCTATCCTACTTATCCACCAGCGAAACAAAGAATCCACGATGAAGAAGGTACTCCAATAACGAGTATCGAAGATTTCATCGAAGAGTTAAGAGTAACATAAGAATCAAAATTTAATCTGGAGAAAATTGATATCGTAAATCGTAACTGTATTGTAAAATTAGGGATGAATAATCTTGAGGTTATGGAGCATACACCCGGAATATTTGGATATTCGAGGCTTGATCGCTGTATGGAGAGAAGGACTACTGGCCAAAGCAGTCTTAGAGGGAAGGACTAGAGGTTATGTGAACCATCCACAATTGGTGAGGTTCAAAGGTTTTAGAGAGCCATTAAAGGCGATCAACACGTACCTTCATTTCATCTCGATAGAAGGGATAAGAAGGGGCTTCAGATTCGATTTAAAGAAGATCGATAAATACCTCGTAGATACTAACTTAAAGATACCCGTTACGGAAGGTCAGTTATATTATGAGTATAATCTACTTATAAACAAACTCTTATGCAGAGATCCTATAAGGGGGAAGGTACTCTTGAGCAATAAAAACCTAAAACCACACCCAATATTTTATGTGATCCACGGCGATGTCGAAAGGTGGGAGAGGATAAAGGAGATTAAGTATTTTATTTCCAAAGATACGTTGACGATTTAATGAGTAATAAAGTCCTGCGGTCATGTAAAGATGAATTTAAGGAAATTCTCTATACTCGATCAAAAGAGCTGAGCCAGACCTCTTCAACCTTATCTTTTGTAGTGGTTTTTCGGTTACTCCATTTAGCGGTTTGCCACTTTCAATATCAAACTCAGCATAGTGAAATCCACACTTTAATATTCTACCATCGAGTCTTCCGAAGAATAGTGGATAGCCCATGTGTGGACATCGATTATCTATAGCGTAAAAATTGCCATCTATATTTATCAGTAGGACTTCAAGCTGATTTACTTTTACCAACTTCATCCCATTTTTAGGTACTTCTTCTGCTTGTGCTACCTTTATGTATCTATTCAATGATGTTCACTTCTCTCTTCTTATAAAAATGATTCGAATCTACAAAAGCTTCAACAGGTATCGATCCCAACTACATGACTTCATGACTTCTAAAAATAAAGGAAGGTGAATGTTTTTATTCTTACTATACCATAACACTACTCTATATGTCTGAACTTTTGTGTGTATGGACCCTCTCCCGGCCTTCTACGTCTAAAGTGTCCAGACGGCCTTCCTTCGAGGATTTCTTGGAACCACGCTTCATGCTCCACTTCTTCATGTAGAATCGCTAGCGAAAGATCATAGGTTCGATGGTCTTTACCATAGGTCATATTGCAGATTTCTGTATAGACTCTGATGGCACATCTTTCCGCTTCTAATAATACTTTAAGTATCGCCTTCAAATCGCTCGGATCCTTCGGCAAGTAGGCTGCTGTGCAAGCAGCATCGTCATGAAGTTCCCTTAAATCTCTATAAAGCTCTCCACCGAGCTCGTAAATTCTTGGTACGATGGTTTCAAAATGGAGTCTATCCTCAAGCCTTGCATCCTCTACAACCTCCTTTATCGATTCCCCCTCTAAACCAGTACAATGCATTCTGAGTAGAGTGTAGTAATAGTAAGTTGTAAATTCGGCAGCCGCGGCCTTCTTTAATTTATCTATCAATAAGTTGACATCGACGCCCGCTTTTTCGACCATTTCTCTACCAACATTGGTAGAATATCCTTTACTCACCACATATTCACCTCTTATAGATGAGAAGAACGAAAATTATTTAAGTATTATTATTACCTAATAAGAACATGCTCCTCCATCAAAGATCGCTGGAACTGTTGATACAGGCATTTCGAAAAAAGAGGTATAAAGCAACCCCTCAAAGGATAGCCATATGCAAACACGCTCTCCAAAACTCAACCCATCCGACGGCCAAAGCCATTTACCAAAAAGTAAAGGAGGAATTCCCAACGATAAGCCTCGCAACGGTTTACAAAACTCTCAAAATCCTTAAAGAGCTCTCTTTGATTCAAGAGTTACCATTTTCAGACGGTCAGAAAAGATTCGATCCGAATATTATGCCCCATATAAACTTAGTCTGCATAGTATGTGGTAACATCAGCGATCTAGATCATCCGGTGGTGCAGTCCATTATAAAGAGAGTGAATGAGGCAAGGGGATTTAGGGTGACTGGGCAGAGGCTCGATATTTATGGGGTATGTGAAAAATGCAATAGGTTAAGTTAAGATACACTTGTTTTGTTTTGCTTTATTCTTATCCAATTAATGCTTACGTAATGATTATATGGCGTTATGGTTGATCACGATCATAACGATCGTAATGATCGAAGCATGTAAAGTTACATAATCTACTTTCCCTTATCTCTTTAAATCATAAAAAAATAAAGGGAAATTCGGAAATATCTACTCTATAGGGACTTTTACACCCTTCATCGGTTTGGCGAGTGGTGCGATTATTGTTAACAACCCATTCTTAAAGGAGGCCTTCGCCTGATTCGGTTTGACTTCATGGGCAAAGATCCAGCATCCAAAGTATTCTACATCATCTCGTGGCGCCTTTACACAAATACTTCTTTCACTCACTTCAAGATCGATGTTCTCTTTTGTAACCCCTGGTAACTCTATTTCAACAAGATATTTTTCCTCATCGTGATAAAAGCACGCATCGGGTAAGATAGATGTTTTTGGTTCCTTTTCTTTCTTGGCCAATTAAATCACGATCATATCTTGGAATGGTAAATTTAAAAGTTTTTCGAAACGGTCGATATGAAATTTACTGAGAAATAAATGACAAAAATTTGCTTTTATATTCTTGAAGTTCATTTTTAATAACAAAATTTTACATCAAGACCTATCGATAAGGCACTAGATCGTTATGTAAGTATGAGTTAAACATTAAAAGTGCGGGGTGCGGGATTTGAACCCGCGACCACCAGCTTGGGGGGCTCACCCATCACCGTCTGGTATCCTAACCACTAGACCAACCCCGCACATTTTTATACCATCGGTTAATTAACAATCCCTCTATAAAGGCTTTAATCACATGGACGAAATGGTAAAGGTATCTTTATATTATAATTGCACCTCTAAAAACTTGTTACTACGTTGACCATTCGTTACACACCGATCGCTTCAGAATCCATCGGAGTCCGTTCACTATCGCTATTCGTAGAAACATCCGATCTTCGCATACTGATCGATGCAGGTGTATCGTTGGGACCGAGATTCGGGCTGCTTCCACATCCATTGGAGTATCGAGCATTAAGAAGAGCACGTGAACTTTTAAGAAGTTACGCTGAAAGGGCCGATGTAATTACGATATCGCACTACCATTTCGATCACTATACAGCAGCATGGCCCAACGTTGAAGTTAAGTGGAGTTGGAGTTCTCTCGATGAAGCGAAGATGATCTATAAGGATAAAATCGTACTTGCAAAGGATTATAGAAGCTCGATCAATCCGAGTCAAAGAAAGAGAGGTTATATCTTTCATAGACTCATTAGAGATTTCGTAAAGGATGTAAAATTTGTAGATTCGACCAGCATCACTCTAGGAGAGACCATCATCGATTTCAGCCAACCATTCCCACACGGTGAAGAGGGTACATCACTCGGATACGTATTACTTCTTACCATACGACATGGTGAAGATCACCTTCTCTATTGCTCCGATGTACAAGGACCTATCTCAGAATCCGCTTTGAAGTATATTTTAAAGGTAAGGCCCAAGGTTTTGGTAATTAGTGGCCCACCCCTCTATCTAGAGGATTACAAGGTCGATTCTGAAGCGATCAAAGTGGGTTTAAAGAATCTTTCGATAATCGCTAAACGCATTCCTTATACACTCGTCGATCATCATATTTTGAGGAGTGAAGAAGGGTTGAAAGAGATCGCTAAGCTCGATAGAAATAGGGTGAAGACCTTCGCTGAACATTTAGGTTTAAAAAATAATTTATTGGAGGCAAATCGTGCTAAACTTTATGAAGAAAATCCACCAGATAGGGAGTTTCAGAGGTGGCTTAGACTTCCTCCGTCTCAGCAAAAGGTTCAGCTCCCTCCGATTTAACCTCTTTGCCCTTTTTTGGAGCGTTTATTAACTTCTCTATGTAATCCTTCGTAATCACACCAGCGGTGATGAGATTTACAAGGGAATTGGCGGAAGCCTCCCCTGTAACCTTACCGATCTTCCCCCTCGTCTGCCTCCATTTCAAGCGTGTGTTCCCACTCTTAGATACATAGATTATACCCAGAACGTCCCTTGCATTGATGAAGGTAATTTCACGTATCTTCTTCAAGGTGACCTTATCTCCAGCCTCTACGTAGATCGATCCGACTTCACCATCCTTTTCAGGAAAGACCTCAGGGTCTCTCAAGTAACTTTCAGGGATAAAGGATAGGCAAGTGCTATTGATGAGGAACTTACGAAAGCTCTCCAACGTCGCTGTCGTATCTATATAAACCAACTAAACCGACCTTCTATTCTATAATGATATATGGGTTTTATTTATACGCTATTTGTCGATGTTGTCAGTTGAAAAAATTTTTATCTAATTAGATCTTATATAATCTAAAGCGAGCGGTGAAGAGTCTAGCCCTTGTGAATCACATGAGCTGGATCTTGAGTTCTGAGCTCGCTCTTTAACTCGAAGTCCCATACTAATGAGTGAAAAGAAGATCATGAGTTACCATGCACATATATCGTACTATGCTGAAAAGAGTGTAGATAAGTGTGTTAATTGTGATATCTGTAAAGAAATCGTTGCATGCCCATGCTTCGATGTAGGAAATATAGATAAATGTGTTGGATGCGGAGCCTGTTATTTAGCATGTCCACATATGGCTATAGAATTAAGGTCTAGAATGGAAGAAGTCAAAGAGGTTCGTATTAAGGTGGATGGAGAAGTTATTTACGTGCCAGAGAAGATTACAGTGAAAAGAGCGCTGGAGATTGCAGGTTTTAAATTCTCTAAATTTCCTAAATTTCCGAATGATAATATTTTTAATCCATGTGGAGTGGGAGGGTGTTATGCCTGTGCTGTTGAGATTAACGGTGTTGTAAGGCCGAGTTGTGTTACGAAAGTTATGGAAGGTATGGAGATTAAGACGAGGATTTCGGAGAGTCAGGAGCTTAAAAGGCTCCTCCATGGTTGGATGGGACATCCCGTTGGTGGTGTAGGAACACCTTGGTGGCTTAAGGGCAAGGGGTACGTTGAAGTAGCGGTCTTCGCATGTGGATGCAATCTTCGATGCCCTCAATGCCAAAACTGGACGACGACGTACAATGGTAGAGTATTGGCATATACACCAAAAAGGGCGGCTGAGGTGATGACGTATATTAGAAGGCGTTACGGTGTAGATAGAATGGCGATATCTGGAGGCGAATGTACACTTAACAGGCGTTGGTTAATTCAATATATCAAAGAGTTAAAGAGGCTCAACCCAGATCGTGAAGCGAGGTTTCATATCGATACGAATACTACGATCTTAACGAGTGATTACATAGATGAACTTGTAGAGGTTGGAGTTACCGATATAGGTCCAGATCTGAAGGGTTTAAGTGTGGAAACATTCATGAAGATCACTGGGATAGTAGATAGAGAGCTCGCTGAAAAGTACCATAAGACATCATGGCAAGCCCTCAAATATCTGGTCGATAGGTATAAAGGTACCGTCTTTATAGGAGTTGGTATCCCTTATAATAAAGATCTGATAACTTACGAAGAGATTGCTAAGATAGGTGATGAGATTTGCCGTATAGATTCTGAACTTCAAGTCTGTGTCTTAGACTATAGGCCTGAGTTTAGGAAACGATCTATGTCGAGGCCCAGCTTTAACGAAATGATCAAGGTTTGGAAGATGTTAAAGGCTACAGGGCTTAAAACGGTCATATGCCAGACCATATATGGGCATATTGGGCCTAACGATCCAAAACTATTGATTTGAATAATTTGAATAATCTGAAAACTAATGACTAAATAACAAATTCAAAATTCATAATTCTTTCATTACCCATCTTTTACCATCTTTGTAAGCTATCATCGGCTTCGCACCGTACCTCTTCGCCAAACTTTTTAACTCACAACACTCTTTCTCTGAAATAGTGTTTAATCGTTTTGAGACTTGAATAAAATATACTACACCTTCCTTGATGGCGATCAGATCGATGGGCTTCACTTCCGATCGAGGTAAGCCTCCAGCAGACCCTTGGCATCGAATGCAGAACCAACCTTCTCGAATCAACTTATACCTTAAAGAATGTTCTCGAGCACGCCCCAATCTGTACCCTGAAGCCTTCTTCGACATCTTTTTACCCTATGATCATATATTTTGCTACTTTCTGATCCTCACATACTCGTACGCATCGAGCGCCGTATCAAAGGCATAGTGTATCTTTTGAAAGTTCTTTCTAAACTCTATTACATCCTTTTTAACCCGTTCGGGCGGTTCTTTATCTATTATCACCCTCTTTATAAATTCGGCGATCTCCTCCATATCGCTCTCCTTCATACCCAATCGTGTAACCTCTTGGCTGCCCAACCTTAAACCTCCAGGATTTGTATAATGCCTACCAGCTTGTATATCACCCGGCAATAGTTGGCGATTTACGATGATATTCGCCCTCTCCAGCTCCTTCTCTAAAACCCCTCCACCACCATAATCTACAATATTTAATGCGACCTGATGAGATTCTGTAAACCCTTTCTTCTCTCCAAGGACTTTAAAGCCTCTTTCATGTAAAGCCTGGGCCAAGGCCTTTGCATTTCTTATGACCTGTTCAGCATATTCTTTACCGAACTTCAACATCTCTGCAAATGCTACAGCCTTAGCAGCTACACTATGTAGATGGTGATTGCTCGTATTGGCTGGGAATACGGCCTTCTTGATCTGCTCACTATACTTCTCAAAGGATACTATGGCTCCACCTTGTGGGCCAAAGATAGTTTTGTGAGTGCTTAAGGTGAGCGCATCGGCACCTTCTCGTAAAGGATCCTGAAACTTCCCTCCTGCGATCAGGCCTGAAACGTGTGCCGAGTCGTAACATATAAACATGTTGTAGCTATGGAAGAAATCTGCCAATTCTTTGACGGGATGTGGGAAGAGGAAGAGGCTCCCCCCGAACATCGCCATCTTAGGAGGGTCATGCTCCTCTTTTGCCATCCTCTCGACGATCTTCTTCGTTTGGTCTACATCGATGTTCATCTCATCTCTATTAAAAGCAAAGTACTCTACACGTAAACCATGTACCGCACCCGCAGTACCGTAAAAATCCTTTTTACCCATCGATATATGCCCACCATTCGGTATAGATAGAGCCAACATACGATCGTTCGGTTGTGTGAATGCGGTGTATATTGAAAGGTTCGCACATACACCAGAAACGGGCCTTACATCCGCAAACTCCGCTCTGAAGAGCTTCTTTGCCAACTCTATACATAAAAGCTCTACCTGATCTATGTAGATACATCCAGCGTAGACCCTTTCACCAGGCCAGCCCTCTGCGTATCTATCTCCGAAGTCGCTCATCAGCGCCTCTCTAACCGCTGCAGAAGGCACATTTTCACTCGCGATCAATGGTATACACGATTTGAACCAATTGTGATGGGCTTCTAACAATTGAAATATCCTATTGTAATAATCTTCTGGCGAGTCTCCAACGTGCAATCATCATCGCCACTCTAAAATTCTTTAAACTACTATTTAAGCTAAAGTTGGAACTTCTCCTTAATCCGAATTCGCTTATTTTTGCTATTATTAATAGGGATTAATTCGTTATAAGCAAGATAAGCAAGGTTTTATCGGCAAACTAAGTAGTTATGCCCAACTCTAAAAGCTTCTCAGCCTTCGGTATGCCTTGGTCATCCCAACCTCTATACTGATAGTACTGCTTTAACATCCGCTCCAATGGGGGAAGGTTATCTGCAGCACCACCCTCTCCCCTCTTCAATGTGAGGATGCGTAAAGGCAACGTATCATCCTTCTTACTGATACCACAACGTACATTATACATCCTCTTCAGATTGAATATTCGCTCACCAGTCTTCATAAACTCCTCTACACTCATATCCCAGCCGGTCACGAACCTTATCCATTGAATTATATGGGTGATCTTTATCCCTCCGAAGAATAAGAATTTACATAACTTCAATGAATCCATCATCGACATAACATTTTGAAGTTTTGCTACGAACTCTCCTTTACCGTCGATACCAAACCTATCTTGAATTTCAGGATAGCCAATTTCGGGCATGGTCGCGTTTCTTTCAAAGATATGTGAAAAGGCCTGTAAATGGCAGGCACCTCTATTTGAAGTTGCGTAACCTACAGCGACACTATTGTACGCCCGAGGATCATGGAATGATAGCTCCAAACCCTTCACATGTAATACAGCATCAGATATACCACTTATCTTTTCACCGACCCTCTTCACACCTTCACCCAGAAGCCAGCCGAACCCTTCCCTTTTACCGATCTTCTCAACCATCTTTACCATAGCATCCGCGTTACCCCACGTTAATTCTATACCATCCGTATCTTTCTTGCTAATCGCACCCCTTTCATAAGCCTCCATCGCGAGTGCTATCACCGCACCCGTAGATATTGTATCCAATCCGTATCTATTACATAGTTCGTTACCCTTCGCGATAGCCTCTAAATTATCTATTAAACACATCGCACCTAAACCAGCGACAGTCTCATATTCAGGCCCAGCACCATCAACGGGAGCGTAAGGCCCCTTATCTATCTTCACTCTCCTTCCACAACCTATTATGCACGCTGCACAGTAAAAGCGGCCTGTCAATATAGTCTCCGCCATTCTCTGTCCACAGATCTTCTGTGCACCCTCTTCCCACTTTCCCTTTACCCAATTCTTGATAGGTAAATCGCCCACCTTCTCAATAGCCATTGTAGCACCAGAGGTACCGAAGTTATGTAAAGATTTGGTATTTTGAATGATCATCGGACTTAACTCCTTAATCGATTTCATCAACCCTTCTTCATCGGCAACACTCACTTCACCACTTCCTCTTACTACAATAGCCTTCAGATTCTTCGAGCCCATCACAGCACCCAACCCGCATCTAGCCGCTGCCCTCGCATCCTTCCCATCGTGCATAATTGCAGCGATCCTCGCCAATCTTTCACCAGCAGGCCCTATCGATGCGACTACCGCTTTACCATCTGTCTCTTTCTTTAATACCTCATCTAAATCGTAGGTATCCATACCCCATAGATGCTCAGCGTTGCGAAGGGTGATACTTCCATCACATATCCAGATGTAAGTAGGTTTTTCAGCCTTACCTTGAATTATTAAGCCATCGTAACCGGCCTTCTTTAATTCCGCACCCCAGAAGCCACCAACATCGGCCTCACCATAAATCCCAGTCAATGGAGATTTCGAGACCACCTGATGCCTACCTGAAAGAGGTACCTTCGTCCCCGTTAATGGTCCTGTCATAAATATCAATCGATTTTCAGGGCTAAAAGGATCGGTACCTGCTCCTGTTTCATCGTAAAGGATCTTCGCGCCTAAACCACTCCCTCCAATGTACATTCTTAGAATCGAATCTGGTATTCGTTCCTCACGTATGATCGATTTTGATAGATCGATACGTGCAATCTTTCCTACATATCCATTACCCATCTCTAATCATCCTCCTGAAATTGGGGGGAGTATATTTACAATGGAACCATCATGAATATAATCATTTAGTTTGGCTATATTAGAATCTACCACTATTAATACCTGACTACTCAAAGCTTCATCACTCTCCATCGGTATATCTAACTTACCACTTTTTTTAATTAATTTAATTAAATCGGAGACTTTGATCTTATCACCTTCGATCTCCAACTCTTCCTCTTTCTTACCCATCAATTTATCGAAGGGTGCGTAATATTTTACGAATAGCCTCCCCATACAACCTCCCCATACAATACGTATATATCAATTCATCCTTTTAACTATTCACTTAACAACTTTAATCAATATATAATGGTTAGAATTTAGCTATTACAGAATGAAGAAACTCGTTACGATGGATGGAGAAGGGAGGTTTCGAGCGAAAGATATTACGATATATGATGATCCTCGACATTTAAAGCCATTACTCAATCCGATCGGTTGGAAGATCTTATCGCTAATCGCTAAGAGGTCGATGTATCCAGCTGAAATAGCAAAGACCCTCGGTATCTATGAACAGACGATCTACTACCATATTAGAAGGCTTGAA
>JANXEG010000002.1 GCA_025058425.1 Nitrososphaerales archaeon | reverse complement strand
AATTTAAAAATATGAGTTTTTATGAAACCAATATTGGAAACAGAATTTGATGTTGTTGTTCGTTTTAATGATACTTCATTAAAAAGAATTGATAATAACTATCATCGCTATGTAGTTCCTTTTACTCTTCACAGTCAAGGGATAATTTTAATAGGTTCATCGTATGTTGTTAGTTTATATGGGAGTGCCGGGGTAGCAGAGTGGACTATGAAATTACACAATAATGCGCAGTTCGTAATTAGAGCGTAAGCCTTGAGTCCGTAATAGAGAGCCTGTGACCTCTTACGAGGTCTCGTGGGTTCGAATCCCACCCCCGGCGCTAGCTATAGAAACCTAGCGAAAATCATTAGGTCGAAGCGCCCTGATTATAGAAGTTCTTAGTTCTTATCTTAAGCTCACCGTTAAAGGCACAAATGTTAAATGTTCAAAGATTTAACACCGATTTAACATTCAATATCTACACCTCTCTTTCAGCCAACTGATTACGCTATCTTCCAATAATTCATGCTCAGGATGAGCGTAAAGAACATTCATCACGCCAAGTAAATCTCCTTTACATATCATCCCATTGTGAATAGGGTAAAATAATACTTCATCGATGATCCTTTGCTCTTCGATCTTCTTCGGCTTACCGAGGCTAACAACACTTACTACAAAGCCTAACGCATGGCGCATAACAGAGCAGGGGAAGATTATAGACTCTTCAGGTATTACGATTTTGTTGATTTTGATATTTGTCACTACATTAGCTTGAACGGTCTTTTCTTCATCTGCAACTACCATCTGCCAACTCCCGGCAGGCCCTACTTTATAAAAGTAATTATAAGCATCCACTGTTTTCTTAACTAAGGTTCCTCCTATTCTATCATTCCAATAGGTAATGTTTACCTTCATCTACTGCGTTAGGTTGCGACTTAATAAATAAATCTTTTGTAGCATATTGAGATAATGAAATAAAAGATTAAATGTTAAAACGTTTTAACACTACGTGAGATATGAAGATAGTCGATATTTTGGTCTATCCTCTGTACGCTGAAGCGAAGGGTGCGATCAGTGGGTATTTGCCATATGGAGATGAATTGAGTAAAAAGGTTAGAAAGGGATATTCAGCATGCTTCGTTAAAGTCGTTAGTGATGAAGGCCTATTCGGTTATGGAGAGAGTTTGACAAGAGAAGTTCCACAGGCAACTGCAAAGATCATTGAGAAATTGATCAAACCGATAATCATCGGTAAGGACCCTTTGGAGATTGAAGTGTTGTGGGAGATGATATTTTCAGCATTGAAGACAAGGGGCCATTATAAAGGCTACTTCATCGAAGCGATGTCTGGTGTCGATATCGCACTTTGGGATTTAAAGGGCAAGTACCTTAAGCAACCAGTTCATATGCTACTGGGAGGAAAGTTTCGAAGCGAGTTAAAGGCTTATGCATCATCGATACTCTTTGATAAACCAGAGAATATGGCAAGGAGGGCTAGAGAATGGGTCGATGAAGGGCATGATCAAATCAAGGTCAAGGTTGGAATGGGTGTTGAGAGAGATATAATGAATCTAAGAGCGATTAGAAGAGAAGTTGGAAATGGTGTAGAGATAATGGTGGATGCTAATTCTGCATATAACTTTACTAAAGCATTAAGGTTGGGCAAGGTGTTAGAATCTATGGAGATTTCCTGGTTTGAAGAACCGGTCCCTCCGTACGATCTGGAAGGTTATAAGCAATTAAAAAGGAAGTTAGATGTTCCGATCTGTGCTGGAGAATCACATTTTACAAGGTACGATTTTAAAGAGTTGATAATGAATGAAGCGATCGATATTGTTCAACCGGATATTTCAAGAGCTGGCGGAATTACTGAGTGTATGAAGATTGCAAATTTGGCGAGAACGTTCAACCTTCCTTATACACCACATATAGGATTGTCTGGTGCTGGTTGTAGAGCTGCAAGTATTCAATTATCGGCATCTTTACCTGAAGACACATTCTTAACCTATGAAATCTACGATATAAAAGAAAGCCCAAATCCATTGGCAAACGAAATATTACATTCACCGATCGAGATTTTCTCGAAAGGCCATATAAAAGTGGTAGATGAAATTGGATTAGGATTGAAGGTGAATGAAGAAAGGCTAAAGTTGTACATGGTTAGTTAAGATTAATAAGATAAGTCGATGTATAACAAATTGATACATTCGATCCTTTTCAAAATTTACATTCATCTTTAGGGCTTTTTATAGATTCATCTTTCTAACGATAAGATCACGCAGTACCTCAAAGATCACATCGGCGATCTTTTTATAACCTTCTGTAGTTAGATGAAGACCATCATCTGAATATTCTTCACGAAGTCTTTTGGTATTTGGATCGGATGTTATAGTAAAGAGATCTGCAAGAGGAACCTTATTCTTCTCACAATAATCTTTAATGAGATTATTCAATTCTATTCTCGGAGGTATCAAGCTATCAAAACCCAATATAGAAGGAATTGTACAAGCAATAGGTTCTATACCATGCTTTCTTGCAGTAGAATACATCTTCTCTAAATTTTTAAAGACCATCGAGGGAGGGAAGCCCCATCCAATATCGTTAGATCCCCCGAGTATGATAACGTATTCGGGCTTTAATGAAATTACATCATCGTAGAAGCGGTGAAGCATACCGCTCGTTAGATCACCGACGATCCCTTTATTGTAAATATAGACAGATCGCCCTTCCTTAAGCTCTTTAAACATCTCTTCAATCTTCAACGTTAGATAGTGAGTGTAAGGGGTGGGTGGCATAAATGGGTTGTTAGATTGAAAACCTACAGTCAAGCTATCACCCAGTGCTACGATTACCAACCTTTTCTCCATAGATTATCATTACTTCTCACTCTTCCAAGCATAAATAAGCATTCCTTCCTTTCACAGGTGTATTGATGAGTTTATAATACGGTTCCTATTTTGATAAAGTTGTGCGGAGGATCATCAATTTAATCAGCGAGGATACAATACGATCTAAGGAAAAGGTTGTCAAGTGGATGAAAGTGAATTTCTTTGACCGTTTGTTCATCAACCTTCCTACCGATTGGCAGACTTTATTGGACGAAATTATGCACGGTATCAATCCAAGCTATGTAATAATTGAAAAGATGAAGAATGAAGGCATTATAGAAGAACCCTACGATACCCATACACTTAAAGTATTTAAACCAATATTCGAAGCTTTACCTATTTTGTATAAAGTGGGCGTGAAAGTCTTCTGTTATCGTGATAAATCGTATCACAAAGCCTCTCATAACTTTATTAACGAAATACTCATTATGACATTAAATGCAAGGCTCGGTAAGATAAACCCTGAAAGATGGAGAGAAGTGATCAAGGAAGATGTAAGATTAAATCTAGAATGTTGTAAAAGAGATGGAGAGTATATAATTACGAGGGCCAAAGATGTAAATGTTTGTTTAGATGCTTCTGACGATCTGTTAGCATACCTCAAAGATGCAGGTTTTAAAATCGAAAAGGTCGAATTAGACCGATCTTACAAGCCCCTCGATATATTGTGGAGTAAAATAAGGGATGAGGTACTCTACGGTATAAGGGTTTCAAGTGAAGAAATAGTAGAGTTGGTAAAAGATCATGTGATATTCACCGATCTATTATTAGTAAAGGATTTTGAGAGTGCTTACGAAGTGTGGAAGGGTTTGAAAGGGGTTGATAAAGTTTAACAGTCGATGTTACTTTTAGAGGATAATCGTAAAGAGTTATAAATGCATTAAATTGTTACTCATATTTGTATGAGAAAGATCGATGTAAATAGGTCGTATTTAACGAGACTTATGTATCCAAGACATATCGTATTGGTTACATGCTTCAATCCCAAGAATAATAAGAGTAATATCATAAGTGTAGCTTGGAGTACGCCCTTATCACATGAGCCCCCACTTATAGGTATTTCGATCGCACCAAAAAGGTACTCTCACGATCTGATCTCTAAAACGGGCGAATTCGTCGTGAATATACCGACTATCGAATTGGCTAAACAGGTATTGTTTTGTGGGAGGAGATCTGGTAGAGATGTGGATAAATTCAATGAGACAAAGCTTACAGCAAGAGTAGCAAGAAAAGTAAGAGCCTCGATTATAGAGGAGTGTATCGCACATTTAGAGTGTAAAGTTGTAAATCAAATAGAGGTTGGTGACCATACACTCTTTATTGGAGAGGTAGTAGCAGCGTATGTGAATGAAGGCCTATTTGAGAAAGTTTTTGATGTGAAGAAGGTAAAGGTCTTACATCATTTGGGTGAAGATCTATTTGTTACTAACTCATCAGAGGTTATAAACCCTCAACTATGATCTTATGATTCTGGCATAAAAACTCTTTAACCTTCTCCTTAACGGTATTCAGTAAACTCTCTGATACTACCCCCTTTTTGACCGCCTCTTCGAGCTTTTCTTCATCCACTACCCATACTTCACCATTCGGCTCGATACACACATCCACCTCTAAATCTACGTATCGAATACAACGTGGATACAACTCGACCGGTGTGTTTATATTTACATACATACCTTTATAGTGATTCTCAGAAGAAAAGTATCGAGTCTTCAGATACCATTCTCCCAACTTTACTTCTGTAACAGCATAATCGCCTATCCTCTTAGGTACTTTAAGCCCATCATACGTACCTTCTCCTTTGATAGATCGATGAAGTTTGAGAATACCTTTATCCTCATCATACACCTTCACTAGAGCCTTGCCCAAATGAAGGATATTCCCATCCAATTTCACATGTTCGATATCTATCTCACGCCCTTCGCTAGGATATTCGTGCTTGATGGTTAACCTTAAGAGCTCCTCAACCTTATCGATAGGGCATCCTTTAGCGATGAGCTTCTCAGCCATATCTACAGCTGATGAAATATTGATTCCGCAAGTCTTATAGTAGTGATGGCCTTTTACCGTTGGAACCACACACCTTCGTATATCATCGAGCTTTACTTTTGATAATCCTGGAAACTCTACATCTAGGAACTGATTCTGCAAGGGAGATTGTACAGTTGGCTGCTCGATCCTTCTTATAATCACATCTAATAAATTTTCTCTTAAGACTTTGCAAAGAGCTTCTACAGCCTTAGACTCTCCACATACATGAACCCCCTGCTTATCCCATCGATCGTAGATGTTGAGATCGTAAGGACTTTCATCAAATTTTAAATTAAATCTCTTCTGAACCTCGATCGATGGTTGGACGATTTCAAAACCATTATCGAGAAGGAGCTTCGTTAAAGCTGTTGCATAGATCCCACGAATCTTAGCCTTGACCATTTAACACCCCATGATCGCTATACCTTTCTTATGCGGTAGAGTCCATTTACCTTTTCTATATGGAATTTCACATTTAAAATCCTTTCAGTAAGCCAAATATTCGTATCCAAATGCTCAGTAATTGAACGTGTTAAATAGATAGATTCACCATCGGCCAATCCGATGTATGGTATAAGCATATCAGCAAGATGAGTGTCTACAGTAGCTTTTATCTCTAACTCTTTAACAAGCTCTTCAGCGGCTTCATGGCCAACAGCCTCACTCGGCTTGCGTAATTCACCTATCGCATCACTACCTAATAACGCACCCTTACTCGTATTTGCCCATAAAACTAGTGAGCTACCTTTTTGAAGCGGGTTGGATGTATCGTAGAGAATATCGATCTCAGCTTTATAACCATGAGATTCAAGGTAATCCTTCGCAGCATTCGCTTGCCTCTCCGCTACTTTCCTCTCTCTTAAGAATGTGCAAACAGATAGGCCACGAATCATCTGTAATTCTCCGAATTCCTCAATCTTCAACGGTTTCAATCCTTTACATGGTTGGACTTTAATGGACACATCACCCATACCGATGGGATAATAACCGAATGCGTGGATCGTTAAAGATGTCTTCAGCCCCATCTTTTCAAGTGTCGGTAGAAGCACATATCGGAGATAGTTGATCGTCGGCGCTCTCTTAACATCTGTACCACCTTTACTTATACGAAGATTCACATCTTTCTTTGCATAAGCACATATCGGCAATACAGTCATGATCAGCATAGGTATACTACCAGCTGTACCAATTTCAGCACTCACGTCACCACCCGATATTTCATTGGGTTTGAACCGTATCTCCTCCGAGCCCACATAAGCACCTTTAACCTCTGCATTGCAGAGTTTAGCAGCCGTAAGGACCGCTTCCAGATGTTGTGGCCTTAATCCCGATGGGCTGCGCTTTTTACGAATGTTATATATGTGTAACTCTTCGTTGAGGATTGCAGCCAAGGCTATCGATAAGCGTAAGATGGTACCACTACCACTCTTTACACCACCATCTATCTCTAGCATCGAAAGACCCCTTTCTTCTAAGTCTTTCACTCCTTATATAGGTTATAGGTAATGATGGTGAAGAAATGATATTGAGGAGCAAAGAGGAGTTTAAATAATAAGCATACGTGGCGATATGTATTACATAAATCTCAATAAAGCGAATGAAATTAACACCTTACCTATGTACCTATGTGAATGAAATGGTTGAGTTAAAGTGAGAAAAGGGAATGTAAAGGATAGAAGCATAGTTACATATAAAAATAGGATTGCTTACAGAGATAATTATGAAGATAGGCTTTATCGGCCTTGGAGCAATGGGTAGTAGGATAGCAGCGCGCCTATTGAAGGCCGGTTACGAACTTTACGCTTATGACATAATCGAAGAGAGGGTGCAGAGCTTAGCAACGTTAGGAGCACGAGCATGTAATAATCCAAAGGAGGTTGCAGAGAATTCGGATATCGTTATAATGAGCCTACCGAATGGTGAAGTGGTAAAAGATGTTTTGTTAGGAGAGAATGGAGTTTTATACGGTATAAAAGAGGGTTCTATTGTGATCGACCTAAGTACAATCGGACCAACGGTTTATAAAGAGTGTGATGAAGCCTTAAGGAAGAAGAATGTGAAGCTCTGTGATGCACCAGTGAGTGGTGGAACGGAGGGTGCAGAGACTGGGAGATTGGCGATCATGTTTGGTGGTGATGAAGAGAGTTTTAAGAGGGTTCAAGAAGTCTTGAAGATCATAGGTGATAAAATCTTTTATGTCGGCCCTCTAGGTTCTGGACAAATCGCCAAATTGGTCAATAATTCCATGGCTGCTGTAAATTTGGTCGGTGCTATAGAAGCAATGACCATGGGCGTTAAAGCTGGTCTCGATCCCAGAAAGCTTTATGAGATCGTATCTGCAAGTAGTGGTAGTAGTCGAACTTTTGAGAGAAAATTTGCGCACCACATCTTTAAAGGGAACTTTGATCCCGGTTTTAAGGTAGATCTGATGTATAAGGATTTGGAGGAGGCGTTAAAGTTGGCGAAAGAGCTTAAAGTTCCACTTATAATGGCAAGTGTTGCACAACAATTATTCGCTATAGCTAGAGCCGTAGGATTGGGTGATAAAGACACTTCTTCTTTAATAAAGGTCTTCGAAGAATTAACGAAGGTTAGAATCGTAACTTAAGGATTGATGGCTCGGATTTGGTATCTAGTATCTAATAACTTTAGCTTACTATCTCACATATTGAAAGTAAAAAGTTCTGAGAATTTAAATCCCAACATCTTATTCCATTATTCGAATTTGAATAAACCTTATGAATAAATGTTGATTTAAAACTTAGAATCGATTGTTGATGCACCCAAGCATCATGATCTATGTCTTAAATATCTATTCCAAATAAAGGATGTAAGATAACCAGCTACAGCGCCATTGATAGTACCTAAGACGATTACGGAAAAGTGTAGAATGGGAGATATGGGTATTAAGCTGATCATAAATGTCACGTATAGGGCTATCGACCCTATCATCGCCGTACTTACTGTGAGGGATAGAATGGTTCTATTGGTCTTTACACCGCCATGGGGCATTTTGACTTTGAATAAATAGAAGAAAATATCTATCAAGATTCCATACATTATGCTGAAGAGTAGGCTGAATGGAGCAAATGCAGGCCTCCATATAGTTACAAGTAAACCACTTATCGTTGCCACATATGTGGCACCCATCCTTCCCAACATTAACGAAGATATTGCGAACAAAAGGGCCTGAATAAAGATAAACATCTTATCGATGGGTGTCGGTAGAACCATTAAAACCATCTTATATACGAACATTAGAACGCTAAAGATGGATGCGATCGCGACCCTTTTAACTTTAGACAGAATGGTCACCGAACACAACAAGACGTAAACTTCTAAATAACGATAACGCTAAACGATCAAATCCATCGATTCTTTGGTTTTTGTGTTAGATTGTATAATTCATCATCCGATCGGTAATTGAGGTGATTAGACTGAATTTATCTCTTGTAACGTATAGAGTTTGAAGTGTGCAGCTCAAGGATTCAGTTTTGCATCAGGATAACACTCTCTCTAGCCCTCCCTATCTTTACAGTCCTATCCCTCGTGACGACCCTTTCGGCAGCTACAAGTATCTTATCGACATGGAATCCAATTCTTTCCGCGAGCTCTGCAACCAATAGATCACATGGCACTATACGATCTGGAAAGGCACCCTCTGCAATGACGAGAGCGATCCTCGCCCCAACCTTCAATACTCTCTTCATCTCTTCAAGCGATCTATTGATATCATACAAGTAAGCTTTTGCAGCAAGTGGCAATCGAAGCTCTGGGAATAGATCGTCCTTCACATTCACATTCATACCAATATAAGAACGAAGGGCATCGACCTTTACATGAGGGAAGAATAGCTCATATTCGATACGATAAACCTTCGTATACTCGATCTTATTGAGGTAGGGAGGTGAAGTTACTATTAGATCGAATTCCTCATCGGGTAGGAATTCGAGTTTTCTCGCATCACCAAGAATCACATCGATCTTTGAGCCTTTAAATTTAAACTTCTTTAAATCCTTAATCATCTTCTTCACAACGGCCTTGAATACCTTTCTTAAAGGAGGGTGTGGTTTTTTACGAATCCTTATGTAAGAGCCATCTTTGATCGCGTAACTCACTTTATTCGCTGAATTCATCAGAGCTAAAGTGAAAAAATTTCTTACCTTTGGATCATCGATGCGCTTCAATTCTTCTTTAAAAAATGCTATATCTTCTAAAGCATGCTTTGAAAAAGCAGCTTTGGTGAGCCAACTAACCTCTCCAATATCACACTTTCTAAAACTTTTTGAGAAGATATCTTCGCTCACTCTATTCAACTCCTCTACATCATAATCAGCGACTTTGACTTGGGTTACAAAGACTGCTAAAGGAGAGGCATCGACACCACAACCATCGATCCCAAATTCTTTCGCTACGAGTAAGGTTGTACCAGAGCCACAAAAGGGATCGAGTACCTTCATACCTTCTCTCGCTTTAAAGAGATCGAATATTTTGATGACAAAATCTCTTGAGAAACCCTCTTTGAAATGAAACCAATTATGTATAGGAACCTTCTTATTTGGTACAAAGGTGACCAATTTTGCAAATTCTGGTCTTGGCTCCAGTATGCTGAGATCGAACATCCTTTAAAATATTAAGGTTAAGATGTTTAAATCCTTGCTATCCATCAATCAAAGAGTATCAATACTCGAGATTTAATATCATCAGCCCAATTTATCGCTTTGTATATGGCTCTTCAGATTGAGCTTTAAGAAGACAGTTTATTAAAAAACACATAGATTAGCAACATATTTTTATAAAACCACTTTGATAGCCTTTATGGGCGATTAAAGATGACCCCCAAACCATACTACGTAAAATTCGAAACACCAAAGGAGATTTCTGAAGCTACATATGAAGCGTTGAGGCAGGCGAGGCAAACGGGCAAGGTTCGAAAGGGTACGAATGAGACGACAAAAGCTATTGAGAGGGGTTTGGCTAAACTCGTAGTGATCGCTGAAGATGTGGAGCCACCGGAGGTCGTCGCACACCTTCCCATAATCTGTGAAGAGAGAAAGATTCCTTACGTTTACGTACCGAGCAAGGCTCAGATGGGCTCTGTACTGGGTATCGATGTAAGTGCCGCTTCTGCCTGTATAGTGGAGCCCGGTGAAGCCCAAGGTTTATTAGAGCAGATAATCAATGCTATATCAAAAGTTAAATCTACGGGCGGTACCCGTTGAGCAAGGTTCAAGAAGAACGTTTAACTCCAGCGGAGGTAATACAGATCGTGGGTAGGACTGGGGTGTCTGGCGAAATAATTCAAGTGAGGGTTAAAATTATGGAAGGGAAGGATAAAGGCCGTATCTTAACCAGAAATGTAAAGGGCCCAGTCCGCTTAGGAGATATATTGATGTTAAGAGAAGTGGAGCGTGAAGCACGTAAGATCAAGTAAGGTTGGTGTCAATTTGTGTACGGTGTTAGAAAGTGCTCTTTCTGTGGTGCAGATATCCCTCTAGGTAGAGGGATTATGTTCGTTAAGAATGATGGTTCGGTTCGATGGTACTGTTCCTCGAAATGTAGAAAGAATGCTTTAGAGTTAAAACGCGACCCTCGTAAACTTAAATGGACCCGTTTCTATAAAACGGAGGTAAAGAAATGAGTGAGAAAAATGAAAGGACTTTGATCGTGATAAAGCCCGATGGTGTAAGAAGGGGTTTAGTGGGAGCAATTATTTCAAGATTTGAGAATAAAGGTTTCAAGATTGTAGATTTGAAGATGCTCACGATGACGAGGGCACAGGCTGAAGAGTTCTATTCCCCCCATGCGGGAAAGCATTTTTATGAAGAATTGATCTCATTCATAACCTCGGGCCCTATAGTTGCAGCTATACTTGAAGGGCCTTCATCGATCAGTGTGGTAAGAAGAATGATCGGTGCAACAAACCCCTTAGAGGCCGCTCCTGGAACTATTCGCGGTGATTATGGCTTTGCTATAACGGAGAATCTTATACATGCTTCAGACTCGGTTGAAAGTTTCATCAGAGAATCTAAAATCATCTTTTCTTAATCTTAAATTAATTTGATAGAGAACTAAATAAATTGTGGTGAACCATCTCTTTATAATAGTTTAACGATTCTATGATGATAGAGAGATAAGGTTGGTCTTGATGGGCCAGATAAGGCAACCAGTCGTTGTAGTGTTGGGGCACGTAGACTCGGGAAAGACTCTATTATTGGATAAAATTCGAGGTACCGCGGTACAAGCAAGAGAAGTGGGCGGAATGACACAACATATCGGTGCAAGCTTTTTCCCTATGGAGACATTGAAGCAGATCTGTGGCCCTCTACTCGCTTCATTTAAAGCTGAAATACGCATACCCGGACTGTTAGTAATCGATACACCTGGACATGAGGTCTTCACGAATCTACGCATTAGAGGAGGATCGGCGGCAGATTTAGCAATATTGGTAATCGATGTCATGAAGGGTTTTGAAGTCCAAACCTATGAAAGTGTAGAGATCTTAAGAAGTAGAAAGGTGCCTTTCGTGGTAGCACTGAATAAAATAGACTTAATACCGGGTTGGAAGAGTGGTAAAACACCTTACTTTACCGATTCTTTAAAAGCTCAGAGCGAATCTGTCGTTAGAGAATTGGATGAAAGGTTGTACAATGTAGTCGGAAGTTTTTCACGCCTCAACTTTAAATCTGAGGCTTTCTATCGTGTAAGAGACTTCACAAAAGAGATCGCGATCGTACCTGTGAGTGCGAAGACTGGAGAAGGCATACCCGAACTTATGGCAGTTCTAATAGGGTTGGCCCAGCAGTATTTAACGAAGAGATTATCAATTACATCAGGGCCAGCCCGTGGGATTACGTTAGAAGTGAAGGAGGAGATAGGTTTAGGCCATACAGCCAACGTGATACTCCTCGATGGTACATTAAAGATCGGTGATACGATAGTATTGGGCAAGAGGGATGGTGCTGTAGTAACAAGGGTTAAGGCATTATTTATGCCAAAACCGCTGGATGAAATGAGAGATCCTCGTGATAAATTCACCCCCGTCGAATCTGTAAGTGCTGCAGCAGGTGTAAAGATCGTCACCCCAGATCTAGAAGGTGTTCTAGCGGGGACCCTATTAATAGGTATTGAGACTCCCGATGATATTAAAGAGGCGATGAAGCTCGTGGAGAGCGAAATGAAGAGGGTCTTCATCCATACCGATAGTGTTGGTGTGATCATCAAGGCAGACACGTTAGGTACCCTTGAAGCGATAGTAGATATGTTGAAGCGGAGGGAGGTTCCTATACGGATCGCTGATATCGGACCTGTAACGAGAAGGGATATCATCGAAGCAAGTACCGTAGCGAAGGACGATCCTTACTTGGGAGTAGTATTGACCTTTGGCGTTAGACTTTTACCCGATGCTGAAGAAGAAGCCATTAAACATAATATCAAAGTCTTCTCAGACCCTATCGTCTATAATTTGATTCAGAGTTATTTAGATTGGGTTGCTAGAGAGAAAGAGGCCGCTGAACGATTAGAGTTTATGAAGCTTACACCACCTTGTAAAATACGTATACTTAAAGGTTATGTATTTAGAAGGAGCAATCCAGCGATCTTTGGTGTTGAAGTTTTATCGGGTAGACTTAGACAGAAGGTTACACTCATGAACGAGAATGGTAAGACCATAGGCACGGTCCATCAGATACAGGATAAGGGAGAGCCTATAAACGAAGCACAAACTGGTTCACAGGTCGCTATCTCTATGATGGAGCCCATCATGGGCAGGCATATCCATGAAGGCGAGGTTCTCTATACACTTCCTAATGATGCGGATGTGAAGCTTTTGAAGAGTAAATACATGCATAGATTAGGTGAAGAGGAGGTTAAAGTTTTAGAAGAGATTATTAAGATTAGGAGGAAGGTCAATCCATCGTATGGATTTTAACTCTTCATACTTTAATTTAGTTAATAGTTAAAGTTATTTTTGATGAATTAGGAATTGCTAAAGATTTCACTTTGTAAAAGATAATCCAAATCTTTACAACTTTCTACAATTTACCTCAACTTATCTCGAAATAAATCGAAATAAAAAGACTTATATGCCAGAAATCCTAGTCGAAGGTCAAGAAATGTATTCTTCCATAACCAAAAAGGAGAGTATTCAGCTCCCCTGGCTCACCAAGTTTCTTACTCTGTGGATATTCCTAGCGATGATGATAGGTATAGGATTAGGCTACACATCACCAGAACTCTCCGATATCATTGGCTCTATGAGCATAGGTACAACATCCATCCCGATAGCGATCGGGCTGATCTGGATGATGTACCCCCCACTCGCGAAGGTCAGATATGAAGATCTGAGAAAGATCATCAAGGCAGAAGGTTCAAAGACCATGCTATCCCTTTCACTCATTCAGAACTGGATCGTTGGGCCATTCTTGATGTTCGTCTTGGCTTGGATATTCCTAGCAAACCATCTTGCCTTTAGAAATGGGATAATCCTCATAGGCCTCGCACGATGTATCGCTATGGTGATAGTATGGAACGGCCTTGCAGATGGAGATAATGAATGGGCAGCTATACTTGTAGCCCTAAACTCCATCTTTCAGATAGCCATGTATTCGATCCTAGCCTACCTCTACATAACTGTATTGAGCTCTTGGATCTCAGGATATGGACAGGTCGTCCAGATTTCATTGATAGAAGTAGTACAATCGGTAGCGATCTACCTTGGAATCCCATTCTTTGGAGGTATGATCACTAGGTTCTACCTTTTAAGGAGAAGGGGGAAGATTTGGTACGATAAAGTCTTTATATCTAAGCTGAGCCCCACATCTCTCTTTGCCCTCTTATTCACCATAGTCATCATGTTCTCCCTTAAAGGAGAATACATAGTCAATCTACCATTCGATGTTGCTAGGGTAGCGGTTCCGTTATTGATGTACTTCATAATAATGTTCTTTACATCCTTTGGTCTAGGATACTACTTAAAGCTTGACTATAAAAGGACTACTTCTCTCGCCTTCACAGCAGCCAGTAACAACTTCGAATTAGCGATAGCCGTTGCAGTTTCTGTATTCGGTTTGGCTTCGGAGGAGGCTTTTGCCACGGTGATAGGGCCTTTGATCGAAGTACCGATCATGATAAGTCTAGTCAACGTAGCCCTATGGGCGAGAAAGAGGTTATTTACAAAAGAGGGAGATCTGTGAGATCTTAAAATCTCAGCAGGCCTTTATATGAGAAAAACTTTTGGTATCTGAATGGGTTAAGCCATCTTTAACATAAGATGAGCATAAATTGATATAAATTGAGAAATTGAGAATATGAATAAGAAAGAAGAAAGGTTATGTTATATTTGCCAAATTCTCAAATTCTCAAATTCTTTAAAGAGTAAAAACCAAAAGGATTAGAAGATTCTTAAGTGTATCAAAGGTTCAGAGAAAAGAGTTAAAATATTGGTATAGGGACCTTAAGGTTGGTGCAGTTTGCCGACATTTAAACTTGTAGTTTCAGATCCAAAAACGGGCAAGGCTACAACGTATGAACTCAAAGATCAGAGGGCCCAAATGTTCCTAGGGATGAAGATTGGTGATATCGTAGACGCTACTGTGATAGGATTGAAGGGCAAGATCAAGATTACAGGAGGGAGTGATAGAGCGGGCTTTCCTATGAGAAGTGATGTATCAGGTGGTGTGAAGAAATACGTTTTATTAACGAAGGGCGTAGGTTTACGATCCGTTAGAAGAGGGGAGAGGCGTAGAAAGTTGGTTAGAGGGAATGTAATAACCGATGAAATTTATCAAATAAATGCTGTATTGATCGAATGAAACGTAAAAGGAGTCTTCTAATAGATCATCTTTACAAAGTCAAAGTTGAAGCTATAAGGGGAGCGATCCCTAAACCGAGTATGATCGTTGCAAGTGTAGTGATAAGAATCACTATAAACTCTGGATCTTTGATACTTTCAACAATTTCTACTTTACTCCCTACAAAGAACATATATCTTATCACTTGAACGTAGTAACCTACCGAGATCCCGCTATTTACAATCGCGATGAATGTAAGCCATGGTGCTATATCTATCGTCGATAAAAAGAGGTATGGGAATTTACTCCAAAAACCTAACAATGGCGGTACACCTATGAGGCTTAATAATAGCATCGTGATCGATATAGATGTTATAGGCATCCTCTTACTCAACCCACCTAAACCTTCAAGATCTAGCCTTAGACCCATTCTACTTAGGTATGCGAGGGCTACAAAGATCCCTATCTTTGCAAATACGTATGTTGAGATATGTAGAGCTATACCTTGAAGGCCATAAAGATAGCCCGTACCTATAGCTGCTACAAAACCCAATAAGATATAGCCAGCATGTGCTATACTGCTGTAAGCCATCATCCTTTGGACATTTCTTTGAACCAGAGCGGCGATATTCCCAAAGGTCATCGTGATTATCGAGAGTATTGAAAAGATCACCAACCACACCTCACCTACTATCTGGGCCAATGGATATACAACTCTAAGGAGTGCTGCGATACCGACTATCTTGACTACACCAGCTACAAACGATACCAACGACGGGTGTACTCCACCGTAAACATCTGGTAACCATCCATGGAAGGGTACAACCCCGATCTTAAAGCTGAATGAGGCTATTAAGAGAATGAATCCGATGAGGAAGAGGGGTTCGTTACTCAAAGGCTTTAGGTATTGAACCATTTCAGAAATCTTCGTCGAGCCTGTTAAACCGTATATGAATGCTAGACCGAAGAGCATAAATGTAGTCGCCATGATACCCATCAGAGCGTACTTCGCTGCTCCTTCGAGTGAATCTTCATCCTTCTTAATCCCTACAAGAGCGTATGAAGCAACAGAGACCAATGTCCATGCTATAAAGAGCAGTATTATATCGTTAAGGAAGATCGTATAGAGTACACCGAGAAGGGTTAATGGTAATAGGGAGTAAAAGCTCGGCCCTGTGCTCCATCTTCTTACTTCATGCATAGATGCGATCAAGACGAGTAATGTGCCGATCATAGCCAATAGAGCGAGAAATGCACCATAAAAGTCGACCTTTACTACACCATCATAAAGCAACACGCTAAAATTGTATGTCAAGTAGAGTAAGAATAACGATATGAATAATGCGATAAGTATGGTGAAAAGGACGATGTACGCACTTAACCTCCTTTTAAATGTATAATCGAGTGTCGGTGTGATGATTCCAGAGGCTATGAGCAATACAGCCAAAGTATTCATCAGAGTTTCGATCGGCGCGGACACTTTAAATCAACCACGTGAATGTTAGGGTTAAGAATAGGGCGAATCCTACGAGGAATATCAGTATGTAATGGTTCACTCTACCCGTTTGAATACTTCTGAAGATATTTGAAAAGGTTAGAGCGATCCTGACCGTAATGCTGTTGTAACCCCGATCTATACCAGCCGTTTCTACAGTTCTAAATGTGTATGCTGAAGTTATAGTTGTAACTCTAGGTATGAGTACGTGATAGACGTTATCGATGATAAATGTATCGAACCATTTGAATATGCTCTTTGAGAACCATCTAAATCCATTCACTATAATCCTATAGTAAATGGGATTTATATACCATCGATCATAGAGGAAACTATGTAAACCTCTGAGTAGGGGCCTTGTGGCTAACGATTCGTTGATGAGCTTCGCATACGATGGACCCGTATAAGCAACGAAACTCAATCCAATACCGATGATCACCATCGATATCGATAGAGTTGTGATCACGGGATCAAGATGGACTGCGAATTTCATATGGATCTCCTCCAGACCGAGGATATGCTTCGTAATCGCTTTATTCAAACTACCGACTATAAAGTACCATAAAGATCCAACGATTAATGAGGTTAATGCGAGGATCGTGTAGGGCACCATCATGATCGGATGGGCTTCATGGACTTTATGCTCCTTCATTAAATGCTCAACGTTGTGAGATGCGGGGGTGATGAATGTCCTTAAAACGACCTTCATCGAGTAGAACGCGGTTATAGCGGCGGTTAATATCCCTAGTATGAGGGGGATTATCAATCCAGATTTACTAACGACTTCAAGTATGGTATCTTTCGTCCAGAAGCCCATCAGAGGCGGGAAGCCAGATAAGCTCAAAGCCGCTATAAGGGTTGAGGTAAATGTTATTCTCATATACTTCGATAGACCTCCCATATCATCAAGGTATCTCGATTCTACGGTATGAATTATACCTCCAGCTGCTAGGAAGAGTGATGCTTTGAATATCGCATGGCTCATCAAATGGTTAAAAGATGCAAGAAAGCCTTCGACGAACTCATGAATTAAGCCTGCAGCCCCGATCGCAAGGAACATATAGCCGAGCTGAGAAGCTGTTGAGAATGCCAAGACGAGCTTCAATTCACGTGCTACAATCGCTTGTGATGCCATCAGGAAGGCTGTGAAGGCACCGATGTATGCGATCATCGTAAAGTAGGTATAAACACCATCGAGGTGTGAAATTAGATGGAATATCGGAGAGAATCTCAACATAAAGTATACACCAGCTTTAACCATAGTGGCTGCATGTATAAGCGCGCTAACAGAAGTAGGACCGGTCATGGCGGTTACGAGCCATTCGTGGAATGGGAATTGGGCACTCTTTGCTAGGGCTCCTAACGAGAATAGTAGTAAGAATGGTAGGAGTAGTCCTCTAGCTGCTAACCATCTCCCCCATAATTCGGCATTCTTCGCAATTTCAGGTATACTTACGGTACCGACGATCATGTAAAGTATGATTATACCGATTATAAAACCGACATCACCGATTCTTGTAAATATCAAAGCCCTTACACCACTGTGGCTCGGTGTGAAGAGCATAGATGTACCGAGCGCAACCCTACCGGGATCGCCCACACACTTCTCCTCTTCATCCTTATACCAATGGCCTATTAACGCATAAGAGGCTAAACCAGTCCCTTCCCATCCGATGAACATAAGTATGAGGTTATCTGCCAAAACCAAGAGGAGCATACTTCCGGTGAAGAAGTTAAAGAAGAACCAGTACCGAGTAAGTCCGGGATCACCCTCCATATACTTTAAGCTATAAAACCCTATTAAGAAGCAGAGCCAGGCGACTATGAGAGACATAAATGCGGCCAATGTATCGATGTAAACACCGACCGTGATATTGAGTGTTAGAATCCAAGGGTAGGAATAATGTAAGAAGCCTTCACGACTGCTCAGAACTTCTTGTAGAATTATCGTGGATGAAAGTGCGCTGAGGAAGAGTGTAGTGACGGCGACGTAATCTCTGGCCCTTTCAAACTTTAAGGCCGATAATGAAAGTGATAATGCAGCCCCAATGTATGGTGCTAACCATGTTAGATGGGCAATGACCTCGGATATGTTCATAGATTATACCCTCAACGAATCGTAAAAGTGGCGAAGTGGATCGATAAATAAGGCTGGATAGAAGAATAATATCAAACCAGCGATACCGATTATGATGATGGGTATCAATATATCCCATTTACCCTCGGTAACCTTCACATGGTGCTCATGTGGATGTCCGAAGAATATCCTCTTCATCGTGAGGAAGGCATAGGCTGCCGATATACCTATCCCTATCGTAAGGCCTATGACGAATACCAATAGGATGATTAACGATGTGGTAAGGACTTTACCGATTGCACCCCAGACGATCAATACCTCACTCCAAAGCCCGAGTGTCGGTGGTAATCCGGTGATGTGCATGAAACCGATCAATGCCAAACTGGCTGTAATCGGCATCGCCGTAGCAAAACCGCCCATCTTACTTATACTCCTAAGGCCATGTGCTTGAACTATAATAGTTCCGGCGACCATGAAGAGGACGGCTTTACCGACCGCGTGAGTAGCATAATGAATTACTGCCCCAGTGATGCCGAAGAATGTCAAACTTGCAATCCCCAATAGTATGTAGCCCATCTGGCTTATACTCGAGTATGCAAGGAGTCTCTTGAAGTCATCTTGAGCCAAAGCCATCAACCCACCATAGATTATCGTGATTAGAGCCAAAGCTATGAGGTATGGTGAAGCTGTATTGAAGGTATCTGGGAATAGTATGTAGACGATCCTTATCAGACCGTAGCCTCCGATACCGATCAGGTTTGGAGACAATAGTGCCGAAACGGGCGTGGGCGCTTCGGCATGGGCGTATGGAAGCCATATATGAACACCGAATACGGCCATCTTGACGAATAGGCCTATCATCAGAGCTATCGCTACCGGGACCGTTAGATCTTTGAGCCTTTCACCAATACCTACGTTAAACTTGAGTGCATCAACATTTAATATATCGAATACCTTGGTTGTGAAGCCTATCGCTACGACCCCCAGTAGGAAGAGGAGGGCTCCCACATGCGTCCAGATTAGATACATGATCGCGATTCTAACCCTATCACCATACCCATAGAAGGCTATGAGTAAGAAGCTCGGGATCAGTGTCAATTCTAAGAATATGTAGAATTGAATGAGGTTCGTTGAAAGTGTTGTACCCAGCATCGCCGCTGAGAACATCACGTAGAGCATATAGTAAATGCCCCATGAAGGTGGATGAATACCCTCCTTCTCCATCTCTTCGAACCTATGCTTCATGTATGGTAGTGAGTATATCGCTACAAAGCTCGTTACCAGAGCTATGGAGAATGCGATCGGTCCACTTACGCTATCAAGGAGCATCGTTAACGAACCGATCAGATCGTGGCGGAAGTGTAAGGGATCGATGATACCCTTACTCAATCCATAACGTAGCATAAGTAGGGTTATGACCGCTAATGAGTACAGTAGTGTAAGTGTGCTTACAGCAGCTACCACCTTCACATTCGTCCTCTTCTCAAGGAATGGCATGATCAATGAGAAGATAAATGGAACGAGGACTGTAGAGAAGAGCCAAGGAGTATCTAAGACGATCATCCCATCACCCCCTAAACTTCTTCAATTCATAAACATCGATATGTTGCTTAATCTGGAATAGAAGGATCGCTATCGAAATCGCTACACCGATTTCAGCGGCCGCAATCCCTATAGCAAGTAGGGCGATCGTACCACCTATCGCCGGTTTATCGAGTTGAGTAGCTGCGTATAGTGGAATTGAAGATAGGGTGAGTAATGCAAGTAACGCTGCATTGAAGATGACTTCAGCAGATAGGAGCATCCTCACCATATTCCTCCTCGAAACAAGACCATAAATACCGATCGCCAGCATTATAAGTGGTATCGATAAAAACATGGTAGCTGTTAGCATCTACGTGCCCACCTCCCTTCTAGCTAAGGTAATGGCCTCAATAAGTGTTACTATCAACGCTAATGCAGCGATGATCAAGGGGAACCAAAACTTTGTGACGAGAGTGGTAGCGAGTACTTTATAATTCGCTATGAGGCTAGGTGCGGGAATGTTGAGATTTGTGTTAGTGAGTAGGATCAATGTAAATGTGATGAGTATTAAGATGGTAACGATCGTTGCCAAGATCCTCGTCGGTCTATCTGCGAGTGGTGCTTCCTTGAGCATCGTTATCGAGAATAGTATAAACGTAACTGCCGCACCAACATATACCGCTAGATGGAACAATGCTACGAGTGCGTAGCCGAGTAAGATAAAGAGTGCTGCATTCGTTATGCCCAGTATCGCTAAGAATGATGCTGCATAGACGAGCGATCTATGTTCAACGACGATGATCGATGAAATTATTGCGATGATCCCGAACGTTATAAAGAGGATCAGATCGAGGTTAGGTATGTTCATACTTTAACCCCCTCGATTCATCAACTTTGACTAAAAGCTTCATCGGCTCCTTTTTAAATGTTGGTATCGATGGGCCTTTAGAGAATTCGATGGGCTTCTGTACCTGCTCTTCACGTGTATAGTAAGCCAGGTCATGTATGCTACTAAACTCTAAGGCCTCCTTTGGGCATATATCCACACAGAATCCACAAAAGATGCACCGCATGTAATTTATACCCGGTAGCTTATTCTCCCCTACCGTATACATCTTGATCGCATCGGCCGGACAGATCCTCGCGCATAATGTACAACTTATACATCTATCGATATAGAACTTGATCATCCCCCGATACCCTTCTGGTAGTATCTGCACCACTTCAGGATACCTGAATGTCAACCTATTCTTAGCTAAGATGTACTTTAAAGCGGTAATCATCGCTTCTAGATGCCTCTTAATCGTGGAAGGTTTAGGGATCATCAGATTATCTATCATACTACCTCACCAGACCCAAATTTATCAAAGCGAAGGATAGAATGAGCGAAGCTATCGATAGAGTGAACATACCTTCCCAACCTATTCTCAACGTCTGATCTATACGGAACCTTGGATAGACACTTCTTAAAAATATTCCTAAGATCATTATGATCAAACCTTTGATCAACGTAATAATCCCGGGCATTATCGGATTCAACGTAAGTGGCCATACTATCGGGTACCAGCCTCCAAGGAAGAGATAGGCAAAGAGTAGGCTCAAGATGTAAAGCTTGATGTATGAGTAAGACATACAGAGCCCAAATATAATCCCACTATACTCGGTAAATGGCCCCATCACGATCTCTTGCTCAGCCTCAGAGATTTCGAATGGAAATCTCGCCGTCATCATAAATGTGCATATTAAGAATGTGAAGGCCGCGAATGGGTTTAAGATGATGCCCCAGACCCCCTTCGATTGTGCTTCAACGATCTCTATGATATCCAACGTGTTATACAAAATCGCCATGGCCAATACTGAGAGGAAGAGAGGTACTTCGTAAGCCATGATCATGTAACCTTCTCTTAAGCTGCCGATGAATGAAAATTTGTTATCGCTCGCCCAACCGATTATCAAAATGAATATGGGTGCAATAGTCAATAAAGCGAGTACTATGAGTAGGCTTAGGTCACTTCTAAAGGCAAAGTATCTCGAACTTATCGGTAGGGCAGCGATCGGTATGAAGGCGAATCCGAAGGATAAGATCGGTGCCATTATGAATGAAAATTTATCGGCCCTCCTTGGTATTATAACTTCAGCGAAGAGGTAGCGCAGAAGGTCTGCGACGGTCTGTATCACTCCACCCAGTGGCTTTAATATGTATAATGGACCATACCTTAATTGTACCTTCGCGGCGATCTTTCTCTCGAGCCATATCAAGAACACAATTACTACCAATACCGCGATTAGGCCTGGAAATACGATGATCGTGAAGACTGGGGGTAGAAGGATCAATCGGACCAATTGATCGATGATCATCATCTCACCTATCTGCATCTGGTGGGAAATAATCTAGACTACCGTAGATCGCGGGTATATCTGCCAACCTATGCCCCGGCATTACGTATTTAAAAGCGATCAGATTTCTGAGTGAAGGTGAAACGAATCTGAACCTGTACGGATTCGTTGAACCATCACTCACTATATAGTAGATGACTTCTCCACGACCTGTTTCAACACGTGATACAGCCTCACCTTTACGAGGTTTTAGATTTATAAATGTAGCAGGTATCTTGACCATACCCTTCTGCTCTGCCCTTTCTCTTAACCTAGGAGGTATCATCTTTAAGTAGGCTTCATTGAGTATAGGTCCATTAGGAATCTTCTCCACAATCTGTTTTAATATTCTCATACTCTGCTTGATTTCATCGACCCTTACGAGGACTCTCGCATAAGCATCACCTTCTTCCCTAACGACGATATCAAAATCCATTTCAGGGTATGCGCAGTAAGGCTCGACCTTCCTAACATCGTACTTTACACCAGATGCTCTTAGATTAGGACCTACTATACCGAGCCTTATCGCCTCTTCTCTCTTAATGGTGCCGATACCGATGAGCCGCGCCGTTACGACCGGATTGTTAATGAATATCTTTTCATAATCCTTCAACCTCCTCTCCATGTAAGCTACAGCTTTAGAGATCTTTCCACCAAACCCATCGGGAAGATCCCTCCTTACACCCCCCGGTATGATGTATGAGTATGTGATTCTTGCTCCAGTAAGCTCTTGGGCGAGTTCTATCCATATCTCCCTATCAGCAAAGCACCACATGAATACGGTCGATGAACCTAACATTATCCCATGTATCCCCAAACCGTACAAGTGGCTATGAATCCTATTTATTTCAGCCAGAAGTGTCCTCAAGTACTGTGCCCTTGGAGGGGCATCGATACCTAATAACTTCTCTAAAGCGAGTACATAGCCAAGATTGGTATTGGCAGTATCGGCCAATGTCGGCCTTTCGACCAATGGTACTATCTGGATGTATCTCTTACTCTCTGCGATCTTTTCAACCGATCTATGAACATACCCTATATCGGGTTCGAATTCGTTGATGATATCACCATCCATCTTCACTATAAAGCGCATGTGGCCTGAACCGGGATGTTGGGGGCCTATAAGAACCTGCATGAATCGATCTTCGCTCATGCATCGATACCCTCAGTCTTTATCTTGAATTCCTTTAATAGAGGAGGTATTTGGTCCCAATCGCTTGGTAGAAGAAGCCTCTCGAGCTTCGGGTGCCCTTCGAATATAACCCCAACTAGATCATAAGTCTCTCTTTCAAGATATTCTGCACTCGGCCACACCTTTACTAAAGATGTGACCTTGGGATTGGATCTATCCAACCGCGCCTTTAGAGCGATTATTACCTTAGCGAGATCCATATCCGTGTAGGATGATACATGGTATGTGAGTTCGATCTTCTTCTCAGCCGGATAATCTGTACCAGTAACTGCCTTAACGTGATCAAAACCCATGTGATTTAGCTTAGATGCGACCTCGAAAAGGTTCTGAACTTCAACATTGATTGTAATAACGTTTGGAACTTCGCTGACTATTTTAATAGCCAAACTTCCGAGCTCCTTCTCAACCATTTCTTTGATTTCATTTAAGCTCTTCATACTTCACACCTCCCATTCTCTTAATCTTATCCTGAAGCATCATAACCGAGCGGGCTACGGCTTCAGGCCTTGGTGGGCAGCCCGGAATGTATACATCCACGGGGAGAATTTCATGGGCTAAAACGATATTGTAACTATTCCAAAAGATCCCACCATCTATTGGACAGGCACCCATCGCGATGACGAATTTGGGTTCAGGCATCTGTTCAAAGACCATGCGGGCTGCTTTTGCCATCTTCCTAGATAACGTTCCCTCTATAAAGACCACATTACATTGGCGTGCAGAGGTAAATGGTAAGAAGCCAAACCTTTCTGCATCGAACCGTGGGGCTGAAGCTGCTGCAAACTCAGCCCCACAACATGCAGTAGTGAAGTGGGCTGGCCAGAGTGAGTAAGAGATGCCCCAATCTCGTATATCTTTAATCGGCCTCTTCTCGATGATTCGTATGAAAATATTCCTAATTTTTTTAAAAAAACTCTGCATCAATGAGGGGGGCATCGATAAGCACCCTATTAATTTCACCTCTTGAAATAAAACGACTAGTACTTAAGCTTAATGAATAGACAGTAAATAGTTTATGTAAGAAGAGATGGATTATCGAAGTTACTATATTACATTAGTACTATAACTGATTCGGTCTAGAAGGTTTATTAGTGGTTTTGTGTAGTTTTCCAATCATGTAGTTAAATGAACATCGATTTGGAAAGATATAAATATGAATCTTCGCTCAAACCTGCAAAAAAGGCTATCTTATCTTTAGATTTAGATTTATAGGCTTTATCAATCCTGGAAGAGTAAACTTTCTACTTTTTTAACGGCCTCGATCCCCTTTACTTCTCGTGATAATTGTGGTAATAAAGTCAATCCGATACTCTCTCCATACGATTCATCGAGTAAACGGATGTAGTTCTTTTGCATAGTAGCACGCTCTCTATGGAAATCACAGTTACAAATCTCTTGAGTAATTACATAATTGATGATGATCCGAGTGATATTAATCCCAAAAGCCTTGAATTCGTTCACTATCCTCTTCGTCTGATAAACCCCCAACGCTTCGGGTATGGTAACGATTATAGCATGAGTCTTCTTATCTTTTAACATATCGAAGACCCTTTGAGCCAGATCCTTCCAAGTCTTGATTATCTTCAATGGATCCTCTCTCCTTCCGCCAGTGAGTAAATCTAGTGCATGGCGTACCTTAATGTACAATCGAGCAGCATCTTCTAGATGTCTGTAGAATCTATCTTGTAGTTTAATCAAAGATAGGGTCCCTCCGGCCGGTGCCGTATCCCAGACGATTACATCGTAATCCTTTCTCTCATAGAATTCTAATACATAGCTCAATGCAAATTCTTCATCGATACCTGGCGCACCAGCTATATAATCGATGATCTCCTTTCCCACTGGTAGGAATGAGGAAATTACCGCATAGACTTCATCGCCGAACCTCTCCTTCCACCTCTCAATAACGAGGTTGTAATCGAGTTCAATGGCGGTAAGATTCTCTCTTATCGAAGTCGCTACCCCTCTCACATTGACTTCAAATATATCCGATAGTGAAGGTGTCGGATCGGTCGATATGATAAGGGTTTTTAACCCAACCTTTGCAAAATGGAATGCTGTAGCTGTCGCGCAGGTCGTTTTACCGACACCACCCTTTCCACAAAAGATTACGACACGTGGCCTTTCAGCATCAAGGTAATCGAGACCTTTTGAGATCTGCATAATCTCATCCCTCATTGAACCATTACATACCCCACCTAAAAATGTGTTCGTTTATTGGCTTTTTGTTAATGGTATTTTCATTATAGATCATTTCGGTATCATCATCTTAACCATTATACATAGAATCCGAAATCCTTTGCAAGTTGATATCTTGATATCAGATCACTCTTTAACTACTGAAAATTTTAGAGTTATACTAAGCTGCTAAGTTACTATGCACTCTTCCATAATTCAAGCCTTCTTGATGCATCGAGGCCGAAGATGAGGGGCGGGATCAACATAAGTAAGATAATTATGAAGAGTTGAACCGCATTTAAGAAGAATGTGCGATCCACCATAAGAAAGACGAAACAGTATATCATAATCGGTTCGATCGTTAGGAAGATTATTAAATAGCTATAGTACTGCATCATGAACCAACCTCTTCCCTTACCTACCGCTGGATTCGCACATTCGAACCTCTCATACTTGCTATCATAGCGCTTTAATGGTGTTATTAACCTACTAATTATGTAGCCTAGGATACCCGTTCCTATACCAATTATCAAAGCGAGGAGGAATGTAATAAATGCGTTAAAGTCGATAGGTGGTGACAAGGCCACTTTTACTTTAAAGGAAGTCAGTGATTTATAAACTTAGCTACTTTCAATCTTCCATACAAGGTAATGAACCATCCTTCTATTGGCTTAAGGACCCTTCTTCACCGATCTCCTTTTGGATGTGCTGAATTCGACGATCGTATTGAGACCATCTTGCGATAAGGGTTTTGCTTCAATATAACCCGCATTTAAGGCTTCATTAAAGAGGTCCTCGCCTCGTTTACTTCGAATTATTACTGTGGTCCAGCCCGGTTCTGATCCTATACCTCCTGCCGATATATCGGCCAGATCGGCCGTTGATGATGAACATTTATAGCAACATGGCATCACATAGGGATCCAATTCTTTGATGGGAGTTTTAAGTAAGACTTTATCACCACTGTAAATTATGAAGCTATCTTCGGTTAAGTGAAACTTCGTAATTTCGCCAGGATTGATGCCCTTACTAGGAATATATTCTTTTATGAGTCTATTAGAGAAACGCTCTACACAGAATAGACCGATGGTCAACTTGACATAATCTCCCAAACTCCAATATTCATTCTTTACCAATTGGGACTTTCTGATAGCTACTATTTCATGGCCTGTACCTACAAATGCCACATTCCTCTTATCGAGCTCCCTTACAGCCCTTGATAAACCTAGAATCATTGGGCAAATCGTATATTTTGTACCAGCGCTATTGATTATATCCTCTCTACTCACAGCGACCTTAGGTTCGGCCTTCCATAATTCAGAATCGCTCGTCGAACATAAAATCGCACCATCGATCTTTCCAGCATCCATCATATATAGGAGCAGAGCGGTGACGAAACCACCATGAGTAGCGCCCTTTCTAACATCTAAGTTTAAAGCCCTAGCCGAAAAGCAGGATCTATAAACTCCGAAGGGCTCATCATCTCTCCTCACTCTACCAAATAAGCTCTTCTCGAATTCCTCCATTGAGTAATTCGTCTGTGGACATTGGGCGTAACAGATTCCACAATTGATACACCTATCTACGATCGTCGGAAGATCACCCTTCATAGTTAAGATAAGAATGGGGCATGAGGCTACACAAGCACCACAACCAGTACATAGACCAGGTTTAATGACTTCACTTATCAAAGAGCCGAACGATCTTACCTTTAGAACCGTCGTCATTGCCTATCTTTATCCGATCAAAGACTCCATTATAAGTATTCCTAATGGCCTTACAATTTATATGCTCAAAGGCTCAAAAAACTTCTGCCCGCGTGATAGTTATGAGGATTAGAACTTGTTGTATATTGAGTTATGAGAGCTACATTCATTACTTTGATCATCTACATATCTTTGACTTCCTTTACTGCTCTTTCAAAGGCCTCCATAGCTTTATCGACATGCTCCTCTCTAATCGTTAGTGGGGGTTGAATTCTTATGACGTTGGCCCAGAACCCTCCGAAGCCCACCACGAGTCCATAATCGGCACAACGTTTGCGAATCTCCTTACACTTATCACGTAGCGGTTCTTTGGTCCTTTTATCCTTAACGATTTCAACACCGATCATCAGACCCTTCCCCCTTACTTCACCTATGATATCGTACTTACTCTCCATTTCTTTCAACCTCTTCATCAGTAATTCACCCATCTTCTTCGCATTCTCCCATAATCTATTCTCCACGATGTAATCGATGGTCGCAGAAGCTGCAGCACACATCACTGGATTCGCTCCCCATGTTGAGAAGTGATCTCCAGGTTCTAGAGAGTCACCGATCTGCTCATGTGCAACAACAGCAGAGATTGGCCAACCATTCCCCAATGCTTTTGCAAGTACCATCAAATCTGGCTTAACATTATAAGTCTCAATGCCCCACATCCTTCCAGTCCTACCGAAACCGGTCTGGACTTCATCCGATATGAAGGGTATATTAAACTTATCGAGGATCTTTTTAACCTCTTGGAAGTATTCATCGGGAGGTGTTACGATCCCACCAACTCCAAGGATCGGCTCAGCGATGAATGCAGCTATATCTCTCGAAGAGCCGAAGTTTATGATATCTTCGATCATCTTTGCACATTGAATGTTGCATCGAGGGTACTCATAACCTAAACTACAGCGATAGCAATAGGGAGCGGGTACGTGAACGACACCGGGAGCGTATGGGCCCATGACGTACGACTTTGAATAAACACTCACCGGGGTGCCGATCGAGTGTGCCCCATAAGTCCTCCCATGGTAACAACCCTGTAACGCGAGGATTTCATGCCTCTTCGTGTATCTTCTAACCATCTTGATCGCTACATCGATCGCTTCCGATCCACTCGTATGGAATGTCGTTTTGCATGGTTGAAAAGGTGCTATAGTAGCGATCTTCTTCGCCAACTCCAATGCTGGAATGGTATAGTAGCTCTGGGATGAGCAATGTACCAGTTCATTCATCTGTTTTCTCACAGCTTCTTGAATCTTTGGGTTATTATGTCCAGCATTCACCGTAGCTATGCCAGCCCAGAAGTCAAGGTATTCCTTTCCTTCTATATCTGTGAGATAAACACCATTTCCTTTAACGATGATCAGAGGAAATGGCTCACTATAGCGTGTTATCACGAATTTATTATACTCCTTTATGAATTCCTCTTTGTTGCTCAACAGCCTCACCCTCCATAAACCAAATTCTATATAAGTACTTAATTATTTTGATAAAGTTTTGCAGATAGTGACGAAGTATCCTTCAACCCCTATCAAACCTTTGAAACTCTTACATTGAAGAAGACTTATCTTATACAGCCTAATTTCTATAGTATGAACTTACATGAGCCTAAAAGAAGTGGAGAAGTCGTTAAAGGTCATTTCACGCCAATTAAATCGAACGGTAAAGATGCGAGATAAATTAATTAGAGATTTGGGAGAGCCGATTTCTCTCTCATCAAGAGCTATAGTCAATATACATACTCATAGACCGAGAGAGGCTGAGAATAATCTTAAGTTGGTGGAGGATAAGTTAAAGGTATTGAGGAAGGTCGCTAAAGGTAATTTTAGCCAATACCTTATCCAACCGGAGGGAGAGTACGTTGAAGCTATTACTATATACTCCATCGTATCAAAAAAGACGATACCTTCTCATAAAACTCTCAATGTAAATGGCATATCGTACATCTTAGGCTTACTCGATGCGATAGGCGAATTAAGGAGGTTGATTTATGACAGGATCAGAGAGGAGAAGAATCATGAAGCACTCGAGCTATTCACTATAATGGAGCAACTCTACACACTATTATCACCTTTCGCAATATATGAGCATGTAGCAAAGGGTGTGAGGAAAAAGTTGGATGTAGCAAGAATACTCGTCGAAGAGACACGCTCGGCGATAACGGAAGAAGTGAGGCGATCTCAAATTCTCACATCGATCGACCGACTCTTAAAAGCGATTTCAAAAGAAGATGAATATAAGGAACGCTATGAACCATAAGGGTTTATGTGATAAAGCTACACTTAACTTCCTCAGCAGAGTTCAAGAAGTAATCGCCAGATGTGTGAAGCTTACACCTTTATCGATCGAAGAGGTTGAAAATATCTGTGGATTGGATGTAGCGTATAGCAACGAAATGGCCTGTGCAGCTTCAGTAGTTTGGAATAACTATAAGAAGGAAGTCGTAGAAGTATCAACGTATATCGCCCAACCTTGCTTTCCTTACATCCCTGGCTATTTATTTATGCGTGAAGCACCTTTGATGATCGAATCTCTGAATAGATTGAAGAAACTTCCAGACCTTTTACTCGTTGATGGTCATGGTTTAGCACATCCAAGAAAGGCTGGACTCGCGGTCTTCATCGGCGTATTGATGGATAAGCCCACATTAGGTGTAGCGAAGTCACTCCTCATAGGTAAGGTAGGTAAGTATAGTGGAAATCTTGCACCTATAATTGTAGATGGTTTGAAGGTAGGATACGTTGTGAAGAGTGAGGGGGCTAAACCATACTATGTAAGCCCTGGCCATAGAGTAACGGTAAAAGATATCTTAAAGTTTATACGATATATTGGGGTCGATTACCCTAAAGTACTTAAGGAAGCGCATAGGATCTCTAAGGAAGGTTTGAGAAAGGTTTGAAATCGGTCAAACCGACACACTTCTTAACACTCCTCGAATTGCTTTTATTAGGTGCGAAGGATCAGGCGATTCGATTGAGCACTATCGAATTGGCAAAGAGGTTGGAAAGGTCTCAACAGGCAGCTTCGAAGTACCTTTGTGAGCTGGAAAAGGTTGGTTACATTATTAGGATGAAGAGCGGTAAGGAAAGATATGTGAAGCTCACCGATAAGGGTATCGAAGCGCTTCTTTCTATATACTCATCGATGAGAAGTATTTTAGAAGCGACGCCCAAGGTCTTTGAGTTTAAAGGATGTGTATTCTCAGGACTTCGTGAAGGAGCATACTATATCTCGCTCGAAGGTTATCGACGCCAATTTATTCAAAAGCTCGGCTTCGACCCCTATCCCGGCACATTAAATGTAAGATTGACCTCTGCTGCCGATCGAGAATTAAAGCGTGAATTGAGTCGATATCAAGGTATTGCTATAGAGGGATTTGAGGATAAGCATAGAACCTACGGTGGTGCGAAATGCTTCCCAGCACTCATCAACGATTCATTGAAGTGTGCAGTAGTACTTTCGGAGAGGACTCATTACGATGATTCTGTGATCGAAATAATCGCACCCATTTCAATTCGAAAGGAGCTTCATCTTAAAGATGGTGATCTAGTCAGGGTCAAGGTTTATTCTACAAGCGTCGATTGGTTCAAAAGCTCTTCATAACTTCCACATCCTTCTTGATCTTTGAACTCTTTATATCGGGCATCGGTGTGGTCAATCTTACTACTTTTACGATTATACCTCTTTTACGCAACTCTTCGATCAAGACCCTTTCATCATGCTTCTGGTCATAACCTACGGTGATGATATCCGGTTTGACCTGAGTAACTATCTCAAAGATATCCTTTTCACTACCCAGAAGGGCCAAATCTACATATTTTAAAGAATTTACCAGCTTTACCCTTTCTTTCTCATGATTTACCGGGCTTCTACCCTTACTCTCTATAACCGTCTTATCCCTTGCTACCGATACTACCAACACATCACCCAGATTCTTCGATGATTCCAACGTATATATATGGCCAGGATGAATTATATCGAAGACACCCCCTGTGAATACCACTACGATCGAGGATCTACCTTTATCGGTGAGTCGATACTCCCCATTTACCTCTACAATCAACCCCCTATCCACCAAATCTTTACAAAGTACCTCTAAATAGTTAACATCATAAGAGAGTTGTTCGGCCAAATACTCAACTCTATTTACATATCCAGCAATACTGTTACAATAGATTCTACCGAGGATCCTTCTTTGGGATTGTGTGAGGCCATTGGTCTTCATCTCCATCTCCACCACGGCAGCTTTATGGAATTTATCAACCCTAATATTTATGGTTACTACCATTCGATCTCTAACTGTCCAGTGAACCTTAATGAATCGAGCAGACCTTCAGCATAACCTACACTTAGAATGGCCAACTCAAACTTCCCTTCATTGAGGAAACGGATCGAGTCTGAAAGGTAGCACGCTACATTCTCAAAGAGTAGTTTAAAACGCTCATCAGATCTCTTCGCACATTTATCCATAGCCTTCTTTAAAGCGGTTCTTGCTTTCTCCACGTATCTATTTACCATAGATACAGCCATTCGACGGACCTTCGTAGAATTGTCGATGATCTCATCATCCTTTAACTTCAATAAGATCTTTAGGGCCTCCTTCTCTGTAAAGTGCAACTCCCCTGGAATTATCAGTGTATGAGGTGGGTTTCCAAAATCCTTTCTTAATAGGTCATCGAGCCTTCCAGCCAAGATATTTTGATCTGGATTACCGATCCTCGAGGCTACTATAACGAATGTGTCTCGATCGAATATATTCTGTTTAAGGATATCCTCCATCTGCAAAAGGCTTCTTAATGCATCTTGAGGTTTAAGGAAGAAGTTTGAATAATAATCGTATTCGAGTAATACGATTGTATGTAGCCCCATCAAAAGATTGTTATAAATCGTTTGATAGACTGTAGTTATCGGTGTGGATGCGCTTCTCGTCATAGTCACGACCTTTCCAAATTTGTAAGTATGTAAACCTGTCTCACCAGGTAGCGCGGTCAAGATCGATGAATTGTGTATAACACGTGTCTTTACACCGTTCATCTCGGCCCTCACCCTTAAATCCATGTGTGTAGTAGCGATCATCGGATCCCCCATCGAGATCAACACCACATTATAGATCTTGGCCTGATCGATTATTGCCCTACCATCTTCTACAAACTCCCTCTTTACAACTTTAACCTCTCTATTCAAGAATCTCTGAATATTATCGATCGATGATTCGCTCAACGGATTCGTATAGACCTCCAGATATACCACATCAGCCACCTTTATGGTATCCAAACCTTCTAAAGTAAGGCTCTCAACACCCCGCAACCCTAAGCCTACAAAGGTTAATGGACACATTAAATGATTGAATCGGCCAGCTTACCTATAAAGGTAAATACGATGATCGTAGAAGGGATTTCTTTCACAGATTCAGTTTTAATCTTAAATAGCTCCATTTAGAATTATTCGATGGGGCCTGTGGCTCAGCCAGGAAGAGCGGCTGGCTCTTAAACCCTACAGGAGAGACCAGTAGGTCGTGGGTTCAAATCCCACCAGGCCCGCCAATAAGTTTAAAATACCTGATGTGTAAGAAAGTGAATCTGCTCAAACATCTTTAGTAATTTCACATACCTTGGTAAAGAGGTAGGATGAATTTCTTGGCTGAGGGGGTATAAGAAGGTTATCGAGTCATTTTTAGTGTCGGATTTTTTAAAAATTAAAATTTTTTTTCTGCGCACTTGGCACCAATCTCAGTAAGTTTTTAATGACTCGATACCTTCTTGATCCTCCTAAGGTTAACGTAAATCGAATAAATGTTAAGTGCATTTATGATTTGTTAAGCAATACAAGTTTAAGAAGAAGATTAGAATTCAGAATAAGCCATTGTAGCTATACTTCTATATTTAAAAAGATCCTTACGAGAAATCCGATGATGAATATTACACAGGTTATCCCAAGGCTGATGATCACCATTTCTAAAAACCTCTTCTTAAAGGATAGGTTTTTTGTAATCGAAATATAGAAGGTGAATAAGGAAATGATGATGATCGCAAAGATCAGTGTTAAACCGAGACAGATATAGACATTTGTAAGAATAACGTATGGAGATATTAAGAATAAAACGGTAAGGATAAAGGCGATCCCTGTATACAATGCCGCTTTAAAGGGTTCTTTATCGCTACCTTCCGATTTGATCGATAGATATTCAGATGCGACCATCGATAGTGAAGCTGCCAACCCGGTGATAAATCCTATAATAGCAATTAATCGGGAATTTTGAAAAGCGAATGTAAACCCTGCCAAAGCACCTGTAAGTTCCACAAGTGCATCGTTTATGCCCAAGACTATGGAGCTGACGTACTTCAGCCTATCTTCATCGATCAGATTCATAAGTTGTGCTTCATGCTCATATTCATCCTTCATGATATCCTTCGCATCTGGTACAAAATTGGATATTTTCTTATAATTTTCCTGAGCCTTCTCTTCACCCTTTTCCATAATCTTCATCCCGAAGGTTATTCCAAAGATCTTTGAGATTAAAAGATACATCAAAACTTTGATTCTATTTGGCTTTGTATCCTTTTTCGTATATGTGCTCCAAAACTCGTAATGTCTAAGCTCATCATTCGAAATGCGCTCCAAGATCCCCTTATTAGGCCCTTTCAAGGATCTTGCTAACTTCTTATAGATAAAATGTTCAGTAATTTCACTCTTCTGCGCCATTAAGAGCGATTCTTCAACCTCTTTATTTAACATGTGATCTTCACGATTACACTTTAGTCTTAGTTATTAATCATTGATCTAAACACTTAAACATAAGCTTTCCTTTGAAACGTTATAATTTTAATCAATCCTCAGTATAGATTGAAAGTATCTTTAGAGTAATTTTGTAACTATTCTTATTCAACCATAAGATGATTCGTAGAGATTTGGCTCAATTCAAGAGCTGCTCGCTCGGGCTTCGAATTCAATAACTTGCCCGTTGATAGTCTTAAAAGATTCAAACTCATAATCCTTTTCAGATTATTAAGAGATGAAGAGGATGGATAGGGATTAGATATCAGCTAAAATCTTAATTTCATACGGAATTTTATCCTTTAACAAATCCGATGGAGCCAATGGATATTTCATAAGGTAGAATTGCATCGTAATACACATTCTATAAATGACATCATTTTATTAAGTAAAAATATTTTTATACTAAAGAGAATATAGTTAGGTAAAATGATCGAAGATCAGATCACAGTTTTAGGATTTGCTGGAAGCTTAAGAAAGGGCTCTTATAATAAGGCGCTGTTACGTAATGCTGCGGAATTGATGCCAAAGAATGCCAAATTAGAGATCTTTGATATTGAAGGGATTCCTCTTTACAATCAGGATCTTGAAGATGATATGCCAGCCAAAGTTAAAGAATTTAAAGAAAGGATAAAGAGGGCAGATGCGATCCTTATCGTAACACCAGAATACAACTATTCTTTCCCGGGAGTACTGAAAAATGCCATCGATTGGGCTTCCAGACCTTATGGAGATAATTCTTTCGAGGGTAAGCCCGTAGCAATAATGAGTGTATCTGTCGGAACTTTTGGAGGGGCGCGCGCCCAGTACCACCTTAGGCAGGTTTTAGTAGCCTTGAATATGTATCCAATAAATAGGCCTGAAGTCATGGTCCCATTAGCTGAAGAAAAGTTTGATGAAAAATTAAAGTTGATCGATGAAAAGACGAGAAAGAAGGTTCGAGAGTTGTTAGAAAACCTTGTCGAGATGGCGAGGAGGATGAAGAGTTCGAAGGAATGAATGTAACCAAGAATTTATAAATATAGCGACGTGATATCGTTAATAATCCTTTTAGCCTTTATAGAGAGAAGAGACGAAAGATCTACTTTCGTTACCCTCATGAGTCTTCTCTAGAAGCTAATACTTATTAATTTAGACTCCATAATTAATGGGGAATTGCATTGTCTTTAAGAATTGGGAAACTTTTAGGGGTTCCAGTAAAACTTCACTTTACATTAGTCCTTGCGGTACTACTTATCGTATGGACACTTGCTGTAGGTTATTTACCTTCGGAGTATCCCGGACTATCCGTAATGACATACTATTTGATTGGTGTAATAAGCGCCTTTATACTCTTTACCTCTGTTTTACTCCATGAACTAGCACATTCCTACGTGGCTAAGAAGAATGGCTTACCGGTAAGGCGTATAGTTCTATTCATCTTTGGCGGCGTAGCAGAAATTGAAGAGGAGCCGAAAGAGGCGAGGGTAGAATTTAAGATGGCTTTGGCTGGGCCATTAACGAGTTTTGCGATCGGGCTGATTTTATGGATTCTACATTACCCATTAAGTGTATTTGGAGTTGTGGCGATCGCATCGTTAAGGTATGGCGCATACATCAACTTACTCCTAGGTGCCTTTAACTTACTCCCCGCTTTCCCCCTCGATGGTGGGCGAATCTTAAGGGCAATGATCTGGTATCGGAAGAAGGATCTGTTACAGGCAACGAAGATCGCTACAAAGTTCGGAGTCTTCTTCTCTTATATCTTCATCTTCTCAGGTTTTCTCTTCATAATCGGGGGTAGTTTTATTGGAGGTCTGTGGTTTATCCTGATCGGTTGGTTCCTAAGGAATGGTGCAGAAGCGAGCTACAGACAGACGATCGTGAGTGAAGCATTAGCAGATGTCTTGATCAAAGATATAATGACTAGAGATGTTCATACCGTCGATCCCGATCTGCCGATTAAGGATATCATAGAGACCCACTTTATGAAGTATAAACATGGAGGTTTCCCTGTGGTAAAAGATTCTAAATTGATCGGGCTCATCACACTTGAAGATATAAAGAAGGTTCCTAGAGAAAAGTGGCAAGAAACTAGAGTGAGTGATGTTATGACTCATTGTGAAAAGCTCAAGTGTGCAAGCCCTAACGAAACTGCTGCAGATGCCCTCATAAAGATGTCGAAGTTCAACATAGGCCGCCTTCCAGTCCAAGAGGATGGAAGACTTGTTGGAATAATCACCCGTAGTGATATAATGTACGCTATTCGAATCAAAACAGAATTGGAGGGAAGGATATAATTAATAGATCGATACTACTCCAAGCTTTTTGGTTGGAGTAAATAATACGATAGAGGTTTGTTGAGAAATACTGGTAGTAAATAGAATTTAGAGTGTAAAGATAATAACTTAATTAGGAGCATACACAAGATAATCAAATGGTTGTAGAGTTATGTTGAATGTTGCTGTGATCGGTGTAGGTATGACAAAGTTTGGTAGGCATGAGGATAAAGGTACAAGAGAACTTTTTGTAGAAGCAGCTTCTAAAGCGATAGAGGATGCAAAGATATCACCGAAAGATATTCAAGCGGCCTTTATTGGGTGCCTCTCTGCCGAATGGTGGGAGCATCAGAGCCACCTCGGTTCGCTCTATGCAGACTGGTTAGGCATCAACACAATTCCAGCGACGAGGGTTGAGAGTGCTTGTGCTTCCTCTGGTGCTGCATTAAGGTGTGGAGTTTTGGCTGTAGCATCGGGTTTACATGATATCGTATTGGTCGGTGGTGTTGAAAAGATGTATAGCGGGCCCAGAAAGATCTCCGATACTGCGTATACAACAGAGGGTTTAGCACTTGCTGCCGATGAAGCTTACGAGCAGGCCCAGGGCTTGACATTCCCGGGCCTTTACGCATTGATAGCAACAGCACATATGCACAAGTATGGAACTAAAAAGGAACAATTATCAAAGATAGCGGTTAAGAACCATAAGAATGCTGCTAAGAATCCATTGGCCCACTTTCAAAAGGAGATCACTTTAGAAGAGGCCATGAATGCGAGGATGATTGCGTACCCTCTAAATCTATACGACTGCTGCCCGATATCTGATGGGGCTGCGGCCGCGATTTTATGTAGAGCAGATTTGGCAAGAAGATTTACAGATACACTCATCTACATTATCGCATCAGCCCAAGCCAGTGACACGATAGCTCTACACAACCGTCAAAGTTATACAAGTTTAAGATCGGCGAGAGTGGCAGCTCAAGAAGCATATAAGATGGCGAAGATCGAGCCTAAAGATGTAGATATCGCTGAGGTGCATGATTGCTTTACTATTGCTGAATTGATAGCTTATGAAGATCTCGGCTTTTGTAAACCTGGAGAAGGTGGAAAATTGATAGACGAGGGTGAGGTTGAGGTTGGAGGGAGGATACCTGTGAATACGGATGGAGGGTTAAAGGCGAAGGGCCATCCAGTGGGTGCTACAGGTGTAGCAATGATTCATGAGATTGTTAAGCAATTAAGAGGGGAGGCTGTGAACCAAGTGAAGGCAGAGATCGGGTTGGCACATAATGTGGGTGGTTCTGGAGGTAGTTGTACTGTACACATACTCAAAAGGGTGAGTTAGAGCATGAGTGGACGAGATGCGAGCGTTAAATCATTTTATGAATTTATCAAAGAGGGAAAATTGATGGCTACTAGATGCTTAAGGTGTGGGTACATCAACCTCCCTCCAAGGCAGATCTGCCAGGCGTGTAATTCAAAGGATTGGGAATGGTTTCAGCTTAAAGGCAAAGGTAAACTTGAGACCTATACCATCATCTATACACCACCAAATAAGTTTAAGGAGTTAGCACCATACATAGTTGGAATCGTCAGATTGGCTGAAGGGCCAGCCATCACAGCTATAATCAAGAGCAAATTGGATGAAGTTAAGATAGGTTTAGACTTGGTAGCCGATTATATGGACTATAAAGGTGAAAAGATATTATGTTTTAAAGTTGAAGGGAGTGTTTCTTGATGGACTCGATTTCGAAGCCCAATCTTCTATAATTCTAATGATAAATATTGTAAAATTTTGCAAAGAGACCACTTTAAAATTGAAATCATTTAAATTTTTATTTAATGAAATTATCACTTATTCAGTTAAGGTTATATCGAGAAATACACTATAACTCTACATATTGATATTTGAGTTTGATGAGTTTGAAAAGATTTATATTTACATATCTTCAAACGTTAGGATGAATATTACCATTTAAGAGTGAGTTTCATGGGGTTGAAAAGAGCAGTAACGAATTTGCCAAGATCGTTCTGGCAAAAGATAAATATTAATAGAATTACAAGGAGATTTTCTAAATTTTTATCACAATTGGAATTGAATAAAGCCTTAGAGATCATCTATCTTATCTTCATCGCTACCTTTGCGGGTGGTGCCTTGAATGCGATTTTAGAAGGGTCACGTTTACCACCGGGCTACATAATAGCCCCAACCCCTACCATTCAAACTTTAAGTGAGACTGTAATTCATTCATTTGCCATCGTCTTCGGCACATCCGGCATTTATCTCTTATATAAGAGTGGTAAGCAGGTTATGAGGCAACGGCTATCAAATCTATACTTTATTGCGGGGCTCTTTATGATGATTCTGATGGTCATTATAGAGTTATTCATATTCACCATTAAGAGATTTTAAAGGGATGATGAAGGCTTTACCCTCTAAAATCTTGTTACGATGCTTTAATGATTTTATTTCAACGAGATCATCGGTCCTCGATAGAGTAAGTATAACATCACTCATCCTCTCTAAAACCCTTCCACCAGAATAACTATAAACCCATGACCTCTTCGATGAAGTCTTTTTAGCCCTCAACAAACTTACAATAAGTATAGGGGTCTTTAATCCGATCGCCAACTTCTTTAGGAGGAATAAGTATATGCCCAATCTGCGGTTCAATTCTCCATAATCTACTTTACTTGGAAATATGTGGTAAAATGTGGTTACAGAGTCGAAGACCACAAGACCTAATTGAGGGTTCTCCAAAGAAGATACTTCTGCTATCACACGATCGATATTACCATCGTCTGGATTGGTGATTACGAGATTATCTAGATGAGGGGTTTGTAGCCCTTCATATTCAAGGCTGATCGTGAACATCGTGTCCAAATCTATATACACGATCGATTTACCAGACTCTAAAGTCTGAAATACAGTATTACGAGTGAAGGCCGTTCTGATATGAGGGTCATCACATAGAATAGTATTCACACAACCTTTTGCTAAGAGGTACTGTGTATCAGACCAGTTTATGAACACTTTCTCCATCGATCGTACCCTATTGAAGAATTCGGTCAATCCTTCATCCGATTCTGAAGGCAACTCTTTAGCAACCCATATCTATTAGAAGGTTAAGAAAAGTAAATAAGTGTAACATTGGAAGAATTATCTAGAGGATGCAAGGGTGGTGTGAGGTAAAGAATCTAGATAAGGAAGTAGCCGTAGTTACTATCGATGGAAGAGCGTATTATACAATAACTAACCTACTCAAAAGGCTCAACATACCCTATATCGATATCCCACCTAATGGGAGAATTCATCAACGAATCAAATTGGTATTGACTACGAGGAAGGAAGCGCCTTTAATCCAGCATCGTAAGGTCTTATGTGTAGAGAATCTGGGCAGTGATTTGAATACCGCTAAAAGAGAGATTTTTTCTGCCCTTTACGGAGAAGAGAATGGTTCACTCATCGTAGGCATCGATCCGGGCGAGAGGATCGGGTTCGTTGTATACTATCAACAGAGGGAAGTGGATGGTGGTGTAGTACTGAATGTAAATGAGTTGGTAGATAGAGTGACGATGTTGATGAGGAGTTACGCAGCTGTAGAAAAGAAGGTGAAGATCGGTGATGGAGATCCGATACTCGCCAATAAAATTGCGAAGCGCCTCTATGAGTCTTTAAAGAATTCTGTCGTAATCGAATTGGTCGATGAACGGGGCACAACTTCATCATCCAGAGCTAGTAAGAGAGGAGTGAGAGATCAGAAGTCTGCGAGCCTTATCGCCATCAGACAGGGTAGAAGGTACAATCCTCTTTAGATCTTTAGTATCCTTTAGTATCTTTTGTATCTGATTTACAGTTTTTTCATAAATCATACTTTGAATCAATTCAAGGTAAAGGTTAATGATTAAGACTCGTAACATAAATATGAATAGAGTATATGAAGGTTCTTGTAGTAACTGGACAATTGGCAAGGGATCTTGTTCAAAAGTATTGTAGAGAGAGTAGTGTAGAGGTGGAAGTCATTTCACTCCCAATGGCCGTGGCATCGCTTATGAATACGAATTACATCGCTCGAGAATTGGAGAAGAGGGAATTAAAGGGTTTTGACCTTATCCTCTTACCTGGTTTGGTATTTGGTGATGCTTCGGTCGTTGAGAAGGTTGTTAATATCCCTACATTCAAAGGCCCCCGCTACGCTGCGGACCTTCCTTTCATCCTCAATTCGCTAGATAGATTAAAGTTATCGAAAGTCCATCCCGCAGACGATCTGGTGAAGAATGAGCTTCAAAAGAAGATGTTCGAATCTTTAAGAGAAGTCGAAGAGAATCGCGATACTCTATTGAAGAATCGAAGAAATCTAGAGATCGGTAATCTGGCTGTAGGGGAAGATTTCCCGATTCGCATTATGGCAGAGATCGTAAATGTACCATCACTATCCGATGAAGAAATTCAGAAGAAAGCCCTGTACTATGTGAATTGTGGTGCCGATATTATAGACTTGGGGATGATCGCGGGTGAATCTTACCCATCCGATTTGATTCGTGCAGTAAAGAGTGTGAGAAAGGTGGTGAATGTGCCTATAAGTGTGGATACGATGGATGTTGAGGAAATCAGGGCCGCGGTATCGATCGGTGTAGATATGGTATTGAGTATAGATGCGGGAAATATGGAAGAGGTTTCAAGGTTCGGTTCAAAGGTAGCCTTTGTAGTGATCCCTACGAACTTCCGTGAGAGGTACTTTCCAAAGATCGCTTCTGAGAGGGTGAGAATGTTGGAAGAGAATGTAAAGAGAGCCTACGAACTCGGATTGAACAAAGTTATAGCAGACCCTATTCTCGATCCCGTAATCAGCCCCGGAATAACCGAATCTATCGTCGCATACTACGAATTTAGGAGAAGAAATCCCGATACACCTTTACTTATGGGCGTAGGGAATGTTACCGAACTTATGGATGCCGATACTGTTGGTATGAGTGCGATCCTAACGGGTATAGCGACCGAATTGGGTGTTGGTATCATTCTTACTACAGAGGTAAGTGATAAGAATCTTGGAAATGTTCAGGAACTCGCTACAGCATCAAAGATGATGTTCATCGCGAAGAAGAATAATCGTATACCAAAAGGTCTGGGCATCGATCTACTTGTCATGAGAGATAGAAAGTTGAGAGATACACCGTTCGATAAGAGCTTAAAGGAGGGTGTGAAGATCATTGACGCTAAAGAAGCTCCAAAGTACTATGGGGTTGATACGAAGGGATACTTCAAAGTATACGTTGATAGAGAAGAGAAGAAGATCATCGTCTTACATTACGAGCATAATTCGAATAGGCCGAGTTTGATCATCGAAGGGAGTAGTGCTGAAAGTATCTACCGAAGTATTGTAAGCAATGGTCTGGTTTCTTTACTCGATCATGCTGCATATTTAGGATCGGAGCTCCAAAAGGCCGAAATTGCATTAAAGTTGGGCAAAAGTTACATTCAAGATAGCCCACTCTATTGATAATTATTCGAAGATACCATCGATTCCGTTTACATTCACATCTCATCATCATCTGAATAAGATAGAGATAGAAATAGAAAATGGTATATCTATCCATTTAGATCAATAATCATCGATGGGAGATGGAGGTAGTAGTAGAGAGTGGCAATATTGAAGTTAAGGATTATGAGCTACTCGCGGTAAACCTTTTTGAAAAGGAAGGATTATCAGAAACTATAAAGTTCATCGATAGAGCATTGGACGGTCTGATAACGAGGCTCATAGAGGCTCAAGAGTTTCAAGGCAGGTTGAATCAGACCAATCTTATCCATACGATGGGCAAACTTAAGATCAAAAGGGTACTGATGGTAGGTTTGGGAGAGAAGAAGGAGTTCAATTTAGAAGTCGTTAGAATAGCATCGGGAAAGGTTGCGCAGATCGTACGTGAACTCGGATTAGAAAGCTATGCCCAACTATTCCTTGAGGGTACGGAGTTTGATGCTGATATAATAGCACAGAGCGTTCTAGAAGGTAGTGAGTTGGCACTATACCGATTCGATCAGTACAAAACGGAAAAGGATGAGAGGGCGAAGTTAGTAAAGAAATTGATCATCTACACACCGAATGAAGGCTTGGTTCCGAAGATCTATGAAGGGGTAAAGGTTGGCGGAATTATAGTGGAAGGGGTAAAGCTCGCAAGAGATTTGGCCAATATGCCGAGTAATATAGGCACTCCTACATTTCTGGCTGAGAAGGCTATAGAAGTCGCTAAGGATTGTGGGTTAAAGTGTCAAATTTTGGAGCGTGAGGATATGGAACGGTTGGGCATGGGCGGGATATTAAATGTATCGAGGGGTAGTGATCAGCCGCCAAAATTCATCATTCTGGAGTATAATCCATTGAATGATCGAGTATCTCCCATAGTACTGATCGGTAAAGCGATCACATTCGATAGTGGGGGTATATCGATCAAGCCTAGTGAGAGGATGGATGAGATGAAGTACGATAAATCTGGAGGTTCTGCAGTGATAGCGATTATGCAGACGGTAGCTAAACTCAAACTACCGTTACGTGTTATAGGTATTATACCCGCTACGGAGAATCTGCCAAGTGGTAAAGCGTACAAGCCTGGTGATATTATCAAGATATATGGAGGGAAGACTGTAGAGGTCATCAATACGGATGCCGAGGGTAGATTGATACTTGCCGATGCCATATCGTACGCTACTCAGTATAAGCCTGAAGCGATCATCGATCTAGCCACACTGACTGGAGCATGTGTAATAGCCCTCGGAACTTTAACGTGTGGTATGATGGGGAATGATCAGCGTTTGAAGAAGGGGTTGATGGAGGCAGCAAAGTTATCTGGAGAAATGGTTTGGGAGTTGCCTTTATGGAAGGAGTACGGTGAATTTATCAAGAGTGAAGTGGCAGATATGAAGAATGTAGGCGGAAGGGCAGCGGGAGCGATCATCGGTGCGATCTTCCTCAGCAAATTTGTAGAGAATTATCCATGGGTGCATTTAGATATCGCTGGTACCGCATACACACAAGAGGGTAGTTTGGAGAAGACATACATACCGAAGGGTGCTACGGGTTTCGGTGTACGACTCATTACACAACTCTTACGCAACTGGAAGAACCTTTAAAGTTCGATATATTCGAAAAACTATCAGTATTTGGTAATAGCTATAATGGGCTATAAGGTGAAAATGATCATGGATTGGTGTTAAGATCACAACAAAAAAATAATTTTTTAAAAAAATCTGACACTGAATCGATAAAAATATAACAATACAATCTTCTAAGAAGAGAAGGATTATGTGAACATCGATGTGAATCTATCGATCGTCTTCATACCATTACCGGTTAACGGTATCAAAACCCTTCTCCCAATCTTATACTTCAACCTATCGAATGCAGCATAAGCGGTAGCTGAAGTCGGTTCTACTATAAAGCCTAGACGATATAGATGCTTTAACGCCTTCATTATTTCATTATTACCCACTACTACGACATCACCATCGGTATCCTTCACGACTTTGATTATCGCTTTAAGCCTCGGAGGGTTCTTTACCCTCAACCCATCTGCCAACGACCCCTCTTCACCAGCCCATCGAGTATTATAATAACTCTCATAAATCGGTGTACAACCTCCAGCCTGTACAGCGTACAACCTTGGAATGTGATCGATGAAGCCCATATTCATCAGATCTTTGAAGCCCTTATAAATACCTAAAATGTGTGTACCACTAGCTACGGGTACGATTATGGAATCATAATCGAGGTTGTGGAATTCGAAGAGTTCATAAACTTCTGTCTTCATCCCCTCTATAAAGAATGGATCCCACGTATGGCCTACGTACAATTCATTCTCTTTAAGTTCCCATACAGCCCTCTTTGATGCCTCTTCTCTACTTTCACATTCAACAACTTCCGTACCACACATCTTCATGAGTACGATCTTCGCTATAGGTGCATCTTTAGGAACGTAAATCCTTGATTCGAGTTTAGCCATCGCAGAGTAAGCCGAGTAAGATACACCAGCATTGCCCGATGAATCCTCCACGATCCTTGTAACATTTACACTTTTTGCCCTTGCTACACTTACTGCAGAGCCTCGATCTTTAAAGGAGCCCGTAGGCATCATATATTCAAGCTTAAAATCGATCTCTAAGCCATCCTCATAATGCTTGATGATGGGTGTTAAACCTTCACCCAAACTGATCTTATTCTCCGAGAAGGGTATCAATCTATACCTCCAGATGGTAAGCTCATGCTTATCGACGATCGATGAAAATCTATCGATCTTCGGGTATTCTAAATCTACCTCTAGAGGAGAATTGCATGATGGGCACCTCCAGTACTTAACGTTTATCTCATAATCCTTGTTGCAATTCACACAACTCAGATAAAAATCGAGATTCATCTTATAAACCGCCTTTCAATAGATCTATTAAGCTTTTTGTATCGGCTTCTATCTCAGATATGCTATAATAGTCCATCGATTTTAAAACGGCATCGGGATCCTTCAAACCATGGCCGGTAGCGATACATACGACCAGATCATCATTCTTTACGATATTCAATTCTAAAAGCTTACGGAGTCCAGCGATTGTAGATGCACTCGCAGGCTCCACAAATAGACCCTCTCTACTTGCCAGATCCCTCTGAGCCTTTAAAATTTCATTATCCGAAACCGTTACTGCAATACCCTTCGATTCACGAATCGCCCTTAAAGCCTTCTTCCAACTCGCTGGAGCACCTATCCTGATCGCCGATGCGATCGTCTCAGGGTTTTGTATAGGCTCGATCCTATCCAGACCTTTCTCAAAAGCCTTCACTATGGGCGCAGCCCCTTCGGCCTGAATACCCGCTAACTTCGGTAGGCCTTCGATCATACCACACTCTTTAAACTCCACAAGCCCTTTCCATACGGCACTAATATTGCCCGCATTACCTACGGGTATTACGATCCAATCTGGAGGCCTATTCAGTTGTTCACAGATTTCGTAGGATAGGGTCTTCTGCCCTTCGATCCTGAACGGATTTATCGAATTGAGCAAGTATACATCCTTCACTTCATGTGAGACCTTTAAGACCATTCTCAATGCCTGATCGAAGTCTCCTCTTATACGAATTACCTTCGCTCCATGAATGATCGCTTGGACCAACTTACCATAGGCGATCTTTCCCGATGGTACAAGTACGTAACATGTTAAACCGGCTTTGGCTGCGTAAGCAGCCAATGAAGCTGATGTGTTGCCAGTGGAGGCGCAGATGACATTTTTAGCATTCAATTCACAGGCTCTCGTTACCCCTACGGTTATACCACGATCCTTAAAGGATGCCGTCGGATTATCCCCTTCATTCTTCACATATAGGTTCTTAATACCCAACTCCCTAGCCAACCTTTGGCAGAAGTGAAGCCTTGTACCACCTTCACCGAGTGTGACGATCTTCGAAGGGTCTCTTATTGGTATAAATGCACTGTACTTCCATACCGATAATGGAGCAAAGCGCCATTTCTCATCGAGTTTACGCTTCACCTCCTGAATATCCAATTCGATTTCGAGGAGATCCCCGCACTTTCTACATGTGTATATATTCTCATCTATGCTATATTGTGCTCTACAGTTGATGCATACTATATGCATTGGCTCTTATCTCCACCTTATTCACAATATACCAGTATTTATTGATAACCGAGATCGATCATCGATCCGTAGCTTAATGATGCAGGGGATCATGAAGAGTGCTGAGCTTCCTATTAGGATGTAAGGTGTATTGGGTAACCATACTTCAGCTATAATACCAGCCAAGATTGGGCCGATGATAAAACCGATTCCAAAGAATGATTCATAAACCCCTATGGCCAATCCGACCTGCTCACGTGGAACCATTCTAATAACGACACTCATCAAAGCTGGTGATAAGATCCCTATCGCGATACCCATCATGACCAATGGTAAGATGAAGGTCAAAGTGGTTTGAAAGAGCGTTAACATAATGGAGGATAGGAAGAGGATGAGTGAAGCGGTCATCATTAAAGGCTTGAAGCCATATTTGATTAGAGATCCCGAAAGTAAGAAGAAGACGATCCTAGCCAGACCGAATAAAGTAAAGAGAATACCGATCTCCAGATCGGTGATCTTAAGGCTACTCGCATACCCCGGAAATATCGAGAGTAGAACATTGAATATAAGTGCATGGGGTAAAACCAATAAGTATGCGGGAAGTGCATTTTTAATTATTGAAACATCAAAGCCCTTACGCCCCAAGTTAAAGTTCGATCGATAGTGTGGTAATACTTTAGCGAGTGGGACGATCGCCGATGCTATGATGATCGATGTTAATAGAAATAGTGAATAATAGCCAAAGTTTTGTGATATATAACCTCCAAGGAATGGACCGATCAAGTAGCCCAACGCCCATGTCGCACTAAACCTACCCATGACCTTAACTAAATGTTCAGAGGGTGTTAGTGAAGAAATGAGTGCTTCCGCGATGGGCCAGAAAAGAGCGAGGCCTATACCACCGATCAATCGCAGTATAATAAGCTGCTTAGCATCACTCGCGATGATTAGAATCACTGTAGCTAACGCATTGTATACGATCCCAAGTAAGAAGACATGGATGCGATTGAATCGATCCGATAGATGGCCACTAAATATCGGTACGATAGCATAAGGTATGGCAGCAGCTGTACCGATCAATCCAAGATCTACGTATGATGCATGAAGTGTCATCGCAAAGACTGGAATCAGATATACGTAAGCCCCAAATCCTAGTGTGACGATGAATGTTGAGGCGAATATGTAGACCATTGTACGTTGAGTGCTATTGATAGACATGCCATCCACTGTTTATGGCTAGTCTTTTATCATCACCCTTATAAACTTCTATCATTATCCTCCAAAAAACATCTATTATATAGCGAAAGATCGCACAAAGTTTTTTATTTTATGTGTGATTTTTGAGATCTTAGATAAAAAACCAGTTTAATGGTTCTTATCTTAAATCTCTATAATCGATCTCATTCTGCCAACTTTACGATATCTTCATAACTCTGAATAAATTTATTGATGTATGTCATACGGGGAGGGATTATTAAACCCGGGTTCACTTTGGTACTTATAAGTCTGCAACCTTCTCCGATGCGGACGGCATTACCGATGACCGATACACCTTCAATGTGGGTGGGATTTTGACGGTTCGATTCTATCACGACCTTTCTACCTACGATGCTATTCGATATATTTGCATAATCTCCAATCTTAACCGCATCCATGATCGCTGAACTCTCTATATTTACATGTTCACCGATTATACAGAAGTTATCGATATTCGAATCGATTATCCTACTATAATCACCTATCCTCGTGTGCCTACCTATCAAATCTGCTCCTTCTATAGATAACCTCCCTTCAATACATCTTCTCAACGTATCATTCTTTACCTTTAGAGCCTCTTTACTAAAACCTTGAATCCAGATATTTTTACCCGGGAAGAGCCTCTCTTCTACAATCCTAATATTGATCGCACCATACAGGATATCCTTCATGGCCTTTAGATAACTCTCTGGACTACCTATATCATACCATACCTTCAACTCATAACCGTATACCGGTATACCTTTATCGACCAAGTATGGTATAAAATCGTAACCAAAATCTAACCTCTTCCTCTCTTTCATTATCTTCATCACAGCTTCACTCTTAACTTCATTTCTTATTTCAGGCGAGAGTAAGTATATACCAGCGTTGATGTAGTTGCTAGGTGCTTCATTCGGCGGGGGCTTTTCGACGAACTTTTTGATCCTCATATCTGAATCCAAGTCTACTACACCAAAACCTTCCACATTATCAACTTTAAAGAGCGCTATCGTCATCATAGCACCTTTCTCTTCGTGCTTTCTTATAAAGTCCTGAAGGTCTATGCGAAAGATGTTATCCCCTTGTACAACGATGACGGGATCTTGGACATCGTAATACTCTACATTCAACCTGTAAGAATCTGCACTCCCACAATCATCTAGGTTGGGCTGATGCTTGATATGGACTCTTGGTTCGATTTTATACTTCGCAGAAAAACCGACTCCCTCACCATACTGGTCGAATAGATTCGTGTAATTGGTGTAGCCGTACTCTCCAAAGATGAAGTTCTTCACACCCTGCTCAGCCAATTCACAGAGGGCGAACTCGATCAAAGGTCTATTCAAGAATCTAATGCAAGGCTTCGATACATCGTGAGTTAAAGGTCTTAATCTTAGAGCTTTACCACCGACTGGAATGAAGCACCTTAAATCTTCTACCCTCACGACTTTAACTAAACCAAGACTGAAATTTAAGTTTAATACGATCGGTTGAAAGATTTTGATACGATGATTAGGATATGCATATTTACGAATTTAATTTCGTTATTACTATGCCTCTACCAATGTCTCAGTACTTCTTATCCCTTCTAACGTGTTGATACTCGTAGATACTTTACGGACATCATCGTAGTTCGAAACTTCTACAAAAGCGACTACATCGAAC
>JANXEG010000001.1 GCA_025058425.1 Nitrososphaerales archaeon | reverse complement strand
AGTTCAACACAATAGTGCACGAGGACCATACAAGGGCGGGATAAGGTATCATCCAGATGTAACATTGGAGGAAGTTACAGCGTTAGCTATGTGGATGACTTGGAAGTGTGCCGTCGTCGATATCCCTTACGGAGGTGGTAAAGGAGGTGTCGTCTGCAACCCTAAAGAAATGTCCTTGAGTGAAAAGGAGAGGTTAACGAGAGGGTATACTGTTGCAATCTCACCTATTATAGGCCCCTATCAAGATATACCAGCACCCGATGTATATACAGATGCCCAGACGATGGCCTGGATCATGGATGAGTACAGTAAGTTAAAGGGGTATAGGGTGCCAGAGATCGTTACAGGCAAGCCTGTCAATTGTGGGGGCTCTTTGGGAAGGGAGCAGGCTACAGGTAGGGGTGTGGCTTTCTGTGTCCGTGAAGCTATAAAGGCTTTGGGCATCAGATTTAAGAATGCAACGGTCGCGATTCAAGGCTACGGGAATGTTGGGAGCTACGCTGCATTGATATTAAAAGAAATGGGTGCAAAGATCGTCGCGATCAGCGACTCTAAAGGTGGAATCTACTCAAAGAATGGCATCAACCCTCAAATCGCCCTATCACATAAACAGAAGACTGGAAGTGTAGTAGGGCTTGAGGGTTGTGAATCGATCAGTAATGAGGAGTTACTTACGCTAGAGTGTGACGTCTTAATACCTGCAGCGCTGGAAAATGTAATAACGAAGAGCAATGCATCGAATATTAAAGCGAAGATCATCGTTGAAGGTGCCAATGGACCTACGACTACTGAAGCTGATGAGATTCTTAACGCTAACAAAGTACTTGTAGTCCCAGATATCCTCGCTAACGCAGGGGGTGTAACGGTAAGTTACTTTGAGTGGGTCCAAAACCTCAGCAGAGAATCCTGGAGTGAAGAGGTTGTGAATAGCAAACTCGAAGAGAAGATCGTTAAGGCCTTCCACCATGTATATAAATGGTCACAAGAACGTAAAGAATCGATGAGAAAAGCAGCGCTCGCGGTCGCTGTAAGTAGAGTTGCAGAAGCTATGAAGACATTCGGCTTCTGATTCGATAGTTGAATAATCCCATTACTTTTTTTATGAGAAATGAGTAAAAAAAGGTGGGGTTTAATCGATATCTTAGGTTTAGTGATTTACGTACATCGATTTAAATCTCTTCTAGCAGACTCGTAAAAGTATCATGGTGTTCTTCTTCATCTTCCAGAATTTCTCTGAAGATTCTTGCAGTCGTTATATCCCCTTCTGCTAAAGCCTTCTCATGTATCTTCCTATATAGCCTTATAGCACCTTCCTCATCCTTTACATCCTGCTCTATCATTTCTCTTAAATTCTCTCCTACGAAGATCGGTGTCGGTTGTGTGGTCGGTTTACCTCCAAGATAGAAGAGCCTCTCAGCGATCTTTTCTGCATGCTTCATTTCAGTTATCGCGATCCTCTTGAGCTCATCTTTCACAGCGAATCCCTTCACACCTCTCCATTGAACATGTTGCCACATATATTGAATCGATACCTGTAATTCACGTGCTATAGCATCATTTAACATCTCTAATAACTCTTTTGATGCCATATTCACACCTTTTGATTGGGTATACTCTTTATAACTTTTTAAGGGTTTCGCTCACCTTCTAAATTGAAGATTATTACATCGATTTTAACCGTTTAAAGGAGCTTAAAGTTATTAGGTTATAAACCATACTATTTATTTACTCGATCTGTTGATCGAGTTAGTAAGTTAATCGATTGGATTAGCAATTGAACACCAACCTCTACCATTGACATTCAACATCCATATTCTATGGTTTACGATTTGATCTACACATTAAAGCCAAAGAGGTGTGAACCGTGTTACAAGATGATAAAAGGTTTTCGAGTAAAGGCTAATGTGTGATATATAACTTCATAATCGAGTCGATTCAGGTTTGAGATAAAGAGACTTAACCACTTCGATCCACGCTTCCGCAGTCTTTTCAGCACGGTACCCTCCACCACCAAAAGCGATAAGCCTACCATCACAGAGATTGTGAGATAAAAGATGAAGCTTTCTTGTAGCGTACCTATGGGCTTCGACCGTGTAGTTTAGATGGGTGAGTGGGTCTTCCTTCAATCCATCAGCACCACACTGAAATAGTATGATCTCCGGCTCAGCCTTCAAGATAAACTCATCGATAGAATCGAAAGCGGCTTTAAACTCTTCATCACCAGATCCTGGATTCAATGGTAGATTGAGTTTGGTACCGGTGGCATCTTTAGAGCCAGTCTCATGGGGAAAGCCCGTTCCAGGGTATAGATAGCGACCATCTTCATGAATATCCATGATGTAAACCGATGGATCGTCGTAAAATTCGTAGAATACACCATCACCATGGTGGGCATCTATATCTACATAGAGAATCCTCTTCAACCCATACACCTTTTTAGCCTTCACAATGGTTACAGCGACATCATTAAATACACAGAAGCCCGCCGCTCTATCTCTCCGTGCATGGTGCAAACCACCTATCGGGATGAAAGAATGATCCACTTCTTTATTCATAACGATTTCGAGGGCTTTGAGGGCAGAGCCTACTACAAAACAGGAAGCTTCGTAAATCCCCTTGAATGCTGGTGTATCACCGTAATCGAGATAGCCATGGCCAGATCGTGAAGCATCCTCTACAAATCTCACATACTCTTCTGTGTGAAAGGAGAGCAGATCATCCCTGCTAGCTTTGATCGGTTCACAGATCTTAATACCATCGATTCTTGTTAACCCTTGCTTCACCATCGACTCCCAAAACAATTCTACACGTCTACGGTTTAATGGATGGCCCTTTGGGAAAGAGTATTCGGCGAGCTTTTCGCCATAGAATACACCTACTTTACACATCCTCCTTTAACATCAACTTGTAGACTTAAAGCATTTACCGTAACGATATGAGAATAAAGATTGGGCAGTACCATTAACCATGAATAGCCATTCAATATGCTCTAGAGTAGGAGGGTTAGCAAACTATTAATATTACAATCTACTTAAGGTATGGTGGATGGCTGAAGTCTGCAAAAGGTGTGGACTACCACGTGATCTCTGTGTTTGTGAAGAGCTAGAAAAGGATGAAACGAGAATCGTCGTTAGGCTCGAGATGAGGCGTTTTGGAAAGCCTACTACCATGATCGAAGGGTTGAATCCGAAGCGGACCGATCTGTATAAGATAGCCCAAAGATTAAAGAGTAAGTTGGCATGTGGTGGTACGGCAAAGGATGGTTACATCCTACTTCAAGGCGATCATAGAGAGGCTATAAAGAATGAGTTAATACAACTCGGTTTCAACCCATCATCCATAGAGGTTCAATAAATATAACCATGAGTAAACGACGACATAGATTTAGAATGAGTTAATCCTAAAGTATTTTTTGATCGATTATATCACAAATTCATTCCCACAGCAATCCCTTTAATCTATATATAAATTCCTTTTTATTCAGCTACTTCGATAACACCAAAGTTATACTTTTATGGTGCGCATGATCTATAGATGATGGTATTTGAAGGCGAAGGGCTTCTTAGCTCTTAGGAGAAGGTAATTGTCAAAATCCTTTAACTATACAAAAGAGGAGTATGATAAGCTTCCTATACTATTGGGCACCATCTTCGTATTTAGCGCCTTATTCGTCGTAATCCTGATGCTCTTCTCATTTATCATCGGAATCTATTTAATCTTCTTTACAAGAGAAGGGAGTATATCGGGCAGAAGTTTGATCAATATATTTCATATATTTATAGCGGGTTTACCCATCCCTATATCGATCCCCATTAGAGTATATATGCTCTTTACTCTTTCTTGGATTATCTATCTTATATTCTTCATCATCGCCCTTAATAACCCTATTAACCTCATCAAAGTCGTTAAGGAGGTCTATAGAGAGGGGCCTAAAAGGATTTTAAATAACGCGATCCTCACCATCACATCGATATTCACCGTACTTGTGGTGACTACGATCATTCTCCAATACCTTCAAGAACGTTCGGGCATACCCACGGGTACCATACCTGAAAGAGACCCCATAATGATGTTCGTTTCGATTTCTACAGCCCCACTCGTTGAAGAGATAGGTTTCAGATTGAGTTTCATAGGTTTAATAGCTGCTTACTTAGCATTCATGGCCGATGGAAGGTTAAGAAGTATACTTTACGCTCTGTGGCATCCTAAAGGTTGTCTCGATAAGTTAATCGTTAAGAAGAACAAAACATCTAAAGAGGTAGGAATATTAAACGTAATGGTAATCTTAAGTGGTATAATCTTCGGATTGGCCCATATAACTTATGGTGCAGGCTGGGAGGTTGGCAAGTTGAGCCAAGCGACGTTGGCAGGGATCGCGTTAGGTTGGTTATATATAAATTATGGATTCCATGCAGCGGTACTTTTACACTGGGCCTTTAATTACTTCACTAGTGCATACTATTATCTTAATAAGGTTTTGAAGATCCTATATGTTACAGATTTGGCGAATATCTCTGTGATCATCACAGGCTTCCTTGGATATCTAATTATAGTATTTATGATATTTAAAAGATTAAGGCGATGAGAACAAATATTTACATACTTAATCTTAAGGATGTAGATAAAATATTGACAAATAGCTTGCAAGGAAAAGCTTAAATATTTTTAAGCTCTATTTAAGCTTAACGGTAAAAAACTTTAATGGTGTTTAAGATGGATTTTGATAAAGATTCTCCAACGTTATCTAAACTACAGCGTTTTATCGAACGCTGCCCTCGATGTGGTAAAGGGCCGATGGTAGTAGATACAGCTGGAGGGGAGTTGCTGTGTAGCAACTGTGGCTACGTCCTTAAAGAGAAGATCGAAGAAGTGGGGCCCGAATGGAGGGCCTTCTCAAAAGAGGAGAAGGAGGATCGTAGCCGTACGGGTATACCATCATCATTGGCGATGCACGATATGGGCTTAGCAACGGTCATTGGACCGGAGGATCGTGATGCATCGGGCAAGTCGTTATCAGCATCCATGAGAACTACCATAGAGCGCCTCCGTACATGGGATGGTCGAAGCCAGGTTCATGAGCCGATGGATAGGAATTTAAGGCAAGCATTTAGCGAGTTGGATAGGCTCGCCGATAAGCTGAATGTGAGTGAAGCCGTTATAGAAAAGTCAGCGTACATCTATCGAAAGGCTCTAGAGAAAGGGCTCGTAAGGGGTAGATCGATCTCAGCTCTGATCGCAGCATCATTATATGCTGCATGTAGAGATACCGAAACACCGAGGACTCTGAAGGATATTTCAACCGTCAGTAATGTGAAGAAGAAGGATATTGCACGTTGCTATAGGCTTTTGATCAGAGAGTTAGATTTGAAGATGCCTGTAGTAAATCCCATCAGATGTATCGCCAGGATCGCGAGTAAAGCCGGCCTCTCCGAAAAGACGAAGAGAAGGGCGTTGGAGATTCTGAAGAAAGCTATGGAATCTCGAATCTCTGCTGGAAAGGATCCGATGGGCCTCGCCGCTGCAGCTCTTTATGTAGCATGTGTTCTCGAGGGTGAGAATAAGACTCAAAAGGATGTGGCAGAAGCGGCTGGTGTAACAGAGGTAACGATCAGAAATCGTTACAAAGGGCTCAAAGCTGCATTAAAACTTTAGAATTCTAAGATCACTAGGCTAAGATCAGATTCGATCCCTACTCGTAGTGGATCATTTCCTTAATTTCTTAATTTTATGAAGATTAAACCCTAAACCTTACACCCTTTTGAGGTGTGCAAATAACTTGGTCTTTAAGGAGCGATTTCTACCCCTACTCTCCTTTTCGACTTTTGAATGAGAAATTCTTCTGAAAAGATCCCTTTAAACTCTCTTAGAAGGAGGTTTATGTAGAGCGATACTTCTTCATCGGTCATATATTGGAAGAAGTATTCGCCTGTATATGGTGAATACTCCCCTGTACGAGTAAGAAATTCGATATGCATAAGAGGGTCACCACGCTTTATTGTAATCGGTTTACGATCGTTACTAAGGTTGACGAGCTCCAGAGCCAATCTACCCACAAATCCGCTATGAACCTTCGCAGCATTCAAGAATGATAGGCCCAGCCTCCCATACTTACTCTTCGCCGTTAAGTGCGCAACATAGCCCGGTGGTGTGAATACTATCTCATAAGAGATGAGGTTTTTATGCTCAAGGTAATGAAGTGTTGTCTCCTCTTTAACCGTCAATACGTAACCATCACCATCGAGCAACTGGTAATCGAATGGGAATATGCATTTATACTTCTCAATGAGCTTTATAAGATCGCTCTTCCCTACTATACACATATTAATTTCAGCCCCTCATTCGATCGATGGCAACCACGCGTATATTTATGATTTAATATTTAAGAGGATATAAACTGAGCGCCTCGATGGCGATTGGTATGATGCAATTATGTGATTATGTAATTACGATCATGGTAAGTGTCGATCTGACTTTATCGATGCGCCTTATCCTATTGATGACCGCTTCCTTCAACTTCTCCACATTTTCTGCCTCGATCTTCACGATAATATCATACACGCCATACACAAAATAAACCTCTTTAACACCATCTATCGCCTTTAACTCTTTCATCAATTCTGCTTCTTTTCCTAATTCTGCATTTATGAGCACATACGCCATGGCCATCTATTCAATCACATGTAAAATTAGTAAAAACTCCCTTTTAAATCTTAACCGTTATTAAGATTTAAAAAGTAATAAATCGATCAGTACTCAGCACGAGAGTAAATAATTGAATATTCCAATCCGGTATATCAGAATTTTTTACATTCGCCTTACCTACAATCCTTAAACATCTTAAAGCTTTATACTTTTGATTGGTAGATATGATCGATGTGCGATGCAGAAGGAGAACCTTTAAAGAAAATCGTAGATTACATGCAGATTAATTATCCGGAAGCTTCGATAGGGCTTATAGGATGCCGTGCTGTAAAGGTAAACCATCCTATCTGTGAATACGATCTTTTGATAGTAAATGGGTATGATGGGCATAATGAGCATGAAGCGTACCAGTCGAGGATTTCATTTCAAGAGCATACTTTAGATATAATCCATATAGCGAGGGGTATCGAGTTGGATAAGATCGATCCATGGTTAGGTATGGCTTTAAAGGATATTCAGATATTCGTAGATCATGATTGGAGGCTCCATTCATTAAAGTCGAACGTTAAGGAATACGTAAGCAGATTTAAATCAAGATTCGTTAATGAATGTCTATACCGAGCTTTGATGAAGCTCGCGAGGTCACACAATAGCTTTTTACAGAATGATCTGATGAGCGCCAACTTTTGGTTAAAATCTACAGCATACGATTATGTAAAGGCCTTAATCACCCACTCCTTGGATGTGCCCAGACCGAGCCATCTTTTCGATCAAATTCGGGCCATCTCGAACCCTACTCAATCTAATATGATAGAGATCATTATAGATGTAATGGGATTGGATTTTGCAAATGAGACCTCGATAAAGAGAATGGTCGAAGCCTTCGGTAAAATGGCTGAACTTTACACCGAGTTTAATGATCATGCATACCTATCGTACGATCTACCATTACATCTTGAATATCCTTTGGTCAAAGAGCGTGTGAAATACTTGGTCAGTATTGGCAGTATAGTCCAGGCGTACTGCTACTTGAGTTATATGATAGTTAGAGGTATAGAATCACTTTATGATGCTATCTCTCGAAGTATGAAGATCAATCCTAAGTATGACGTGGTGATCTCTGAGCTTATGAATTATCCTAACTTTAAGGCAGATGTTATAAATATGCTAGAGTTGATCGTCGATCGACAAAGGATCGATGGTCAGATTAAAGGTATGAAGATGCTGATCAAAGAGTTCGAGAATAAGTTCTTCCGATGAGTAAAAATACTTAATATTCGATATTTATGAATAATTCAGGGGTTGGTAGAGCTATGGAACTCTCGGTAGTAAAGTTAGAAATCCCTGCAGGGGTGAATATCATATTGGGCCAGAGCCATTTTATAAAGACTGTCGAAGATTTATACGAAGCTTTAATAACGAGTGGTAGTGCTATAAAGTTCGGAATCGCTTTTTGTGAATCGAGTGGACCAGCTTTAATTAGGCATGATGGGAATGATAAAGAGTTAGAAGATCTGGCCGTAAATTTCGCTTTAAAACTTTCAGCTGGCCATGTCTTTGTAATCACATTAAAGAATGCCTATCCGATAAATGTGTTGGAGAGAGTAAAGAGAGTCGATGAAGTGGTAAACATCTTCTGCGCCACGGCGAATCCCGTTGAAGTGATCATCGCAGAGACCGAACAGGGTAGGGGTGTTCTTGGTGTGATCGATGGTGTAAAGAGTAAAGGGGTGGAGACGGAGGAGGATAAAGCGAAGAGACGGGAATTCTTGAGAAAGATCGGTTACAAATTTTAAAGATGGTATCTAACGATAAAGATGTAAATATGTAAAGATTGCAGTTCATAAATCAAAAAATTATTTCGGCCTCGTATAGGAGTGAATATTAATGAGTGAAGGATCGAATGTGGATCTTTTGATAGATACTAGAAATACCTTCTGCTAAAGTTTTAACATTGGTATATAGCCAAAACCAGACTCTTTAATATCACTATGAATGAATCTTTGTTCTCTTATAAGGTTCAAGACATGTCATGATGTTGCTGGAAGTTAATATCATATCGTGAATCCTTCTCGTGGTAATTTAGAGCGGCTCGGAAAACCTAAAATAAATCTTTTCTTACCATTACTCTAGGATGTCTAACGGACTACAACTACTTTCGATATCGGGCATAATCCTGATCCTGATAGGGATTGTGCTATTCTTGATACCATTCGTAATCCGTGCCATCCCATCTTTAGAAATTCTGCAACGCATTCCTCCCATCATCCTTTATATCTATCGCAGTGATGGTTTCTTCTTCGCCACGTCACCGATCCTGATCATCTTGGGATTGATCTATCTGATCTGGAACCTCTTAAGGTGAGTGGATATAAATGTGTGAATGGGGATTATAGGGTATTTTAAAGAATAAATATAGATCTGTGGAGGTTCTCACAAGGGTTTACATATTAATAAGTCTTAGAATTATGGTGATTAAGGTTGAAGGAGTTTAAAGAGACTTTAAGTGTCGAAGAAGCGACTCGACTCTTGTACAAAAATATTCGAATGAAGGAGTTAGAGGTGGAAGAGGTGTATCTTAAGGATGGCTTGAATAGGATCCTGGGCAAGGATGTGATCGCACCTGTAAATCTGCCACCCTTCGATAAATCTGCCGTAGATGGCTATGCTGTAATAGCGGAGGATACGTTCGGCGCTTCCCAGACGAATCCGTGCATTCTTACCGTGATAGGATCGGTAAGAATAGGTGAAGTTCCAGACTTAAAGGTCGGGAGGTTGGAGGCTGTAGAAGTATCCACGGGCTCGATAATCCCTCACGGTGCGGACGCCGTAGTCATGGTGGAGAATACGAAGAGGATCGATGAGGGGAGAATCGAGGTATATTTATCCGTGGCTCCGGGTGAGAATGTGTCGAGGATGGGTGAAGATATTAAAAAGGGCGATACCGTATTGAGAAAGGGTACAAGGCTTAAACCACAACATCTGGGCGTTCTGGCGAGCCTCGGCTTCGTAAAGGTGAGTGTCTTTCGAATGCCGAAGGTAGCAGTTCTATCTACAGGGGATGAATTGGCAGAGCTCGGCACATCCGTTGCTACAGGTAAGACGATAGATGTGAATAGGTTGATAATATCATCGATGGTTGAGGAGTTGGGTGGTAAGGCCATCGATCTAGGTATCGCTCCAGACGATATAGATGCTATCGTATCGAAGCTGAGGATGGGCTTAAAAGAAGCAGATATCATCGTAGTCAGTGGAGGCACCTCGGTGGGAAAGTCAGATCTGGTACCCGAGGCTGTGAACCGCCTTGGTAAGCCAGGGGTTATAGCACATGGTATATCGATTCGGCCTGGGATGCCCACTGGTATAGGGGTTGTAGATGAAAGACCGATAGTGATGCTCTCCGGATACCCTATAGCTGCCATCGTGGGCTTCAACCTATTCGTCAAACCGCTCCTATTACGCCTCCTCTCTACACAGGAAGAACCAAAACCCACCATTAGGGGTAAAGTTATGCGTCGAATACCACACCCAACGGGCTTAAGGACGTTCGTCCGTGTCCTTGTAAAGAAGATGGGTGATGAATACTTCGTTGAACCGTTGAGGGCGAGTGGCTCCGGTATACTTACCAGTATGACGAGGGCGAATGGTATCCTCGTCATACCAGAGAATGTAGAGGGTTATGAAGTTGGAGATCTTGTGGAGGTTACTCTGATAGGGCCTGTAATGGAGGGGTAGAGTGAGATGGAGAAGAGGAAAATATTCAAGACCCTCATGAATATCGAAGAAGCAAAGGGTAAGCTCCTTCAATACTATACACCAAAGCCTCTGGGTGTTGAGAGTATCGGTCTTGAGTATGCTCATGGTAGAGTCTTGGCTGAGGATGTATTTTCATCGATCGATGTGCCGAACTTCGATAGAGCGGGTATGGATGGATTCGCGGTGAGGGCTGAGGATACATTCGGTGCTGATGAAGAGAGGCCCGTTGAGCTGAATATCGTGGGTAGGGTCGATACTGGTGATAGGCCGACGATGGTGGTGAATAGGGGTGAGGCTGTTGAGGTCGGGACTGGTGCCGCTATACCCAAAGGTGCGGATGCTGTAGTTATGGTAGAGTATACGGAGCAGATCGGTTCAAAGGTACGTATCTTTAAGGCTGTCACACCGAATGAGAATATAATCGCGGCAGGTTCGGATATCATGGTTGGCGAGCTCGTACTGAGAAGGGGACAATTGATCACGTCACGAGAGATCGGGGTCTTGGCCGCCCTAGGGTTGAAGAGTGTTAAGGTCTATCGAAGGCCCAAGGTATCGATTCTATCTACAGGTAACGAGCTAACACCCTTGGGCGAACCTCTCGAGTATGGGAAGATCTACGATATCAATACCTATTCTATAGCTGGAGCGGTGGTCGAGTGTGGGGGTGAACCGGTCTTGATAGGTGTCGCGAAGGATGAGTGGGCAGATATCGAGCTCAAATTGAGGGAGGCTTTGAAGAGTGGCGATTGTGTGATCACATCAGGTGGTACATCAGCCGGTCTTGGTGATCTGCTCTACAGGGTGATCGATTCGATAGGCAAGCCGGGTGTGATCGTACATGGTTTATCGGTAAAGCCCGGTAAACCGACGATCATCGGTGTAATCGATGGGAAACCGATCTTCGGTCTACCTGGTTATCCTACATCCGCGATGATCATCTTCCGATTGATCGTCCAACCGATAATTACTACATTATCGGGCCTCGGTGAGGGCTCCATCGAAGTGACCCTTGAAGCGAGGGTTGCCCAAAAGATCTTCTCGACCAAGGGTAGGAGGGAGTACCTGCCAGTCCATATAGTGAAGGGAGAAATGGGTGATTATTATGCATACCCCGTTCTCGGTGGGTCTGGAGCGATCACTACATTCGCATTGGCCGATGGATTCATCGAAATCCCTGAAGAGCGGGCGATTATAGATGAGGATGAGAGGGTCACCGTCAATTTGATTACACCGAGGTTAAAGTTGGCTGACCTGGTGATTATAGGGAGCCATTGTGTAGGTGTCGATATCCTCCTTAGCTGTTTAAGGATGGTGCGACCGGGCTTTACGGCAAAGGTGATCAATGTAGGCTCTTGGGGAGGTTTACATGCAGTAAAGCGTGGTGAAGCCGACCTTGCCGGTATACATTTGATCGATGAATCTTCTGGCGAATACAATCTACCCTTTATTAGAACCCCTGATCTATTAAACAAAGTGGTGTTGATTAGAGGTTATAGGAGAGAGCAGGGGCTCATTACAGCCCAAGGGAATCCGAAGAAGATCAGTGGTATAGGTGATCTGTTACGTGAAGATGTAACATTCATCAATCGAAATCCAGGATCTGGTACTCGTATACTGATAGATCGTTACCTTAAGATGTATAGTGAAGAGCATGGAATGAGCTTTGAGGAAGTCAAATCCAAGATATCTGGTTATAATACGATAGCAAAATCCCATTCGGCTGTAGCGGCAAGTATCGCGTATGGTAAAGCCGATGTAGGTGTGGGGATAAGGGCCGTCGCTGAATATTATAAACTACATTTTATACCACTGGTGGATGAAAGGTACGACTTTGTAACACTTAAGAGGAAGTTGCAGAAAGAATCTGTAAAGAGCTTTATCGATATGCTTTCATCAAGTATCTTTAAAGAGGAGTTGATGAAGAGGGCGCCCGGTCTGATCGTAGACTCTGAAACAGGTTCGATAATCGAATGATAAATAATGATAAATAAGATTGAAAGATTGGCAAAGTTGTCATCAATATATTTCTGCAGAATGATTTAATAATATGAATATCATCTTATTATCTTGATCGATGGGCTGGATAGGTCTAATCCCGCTTGAGAGTATTCTTCAGGTAGTGGGTGCATACATAGGTTATTCGGTAGCTAGGATTGCACATCGAGGCTATATAACTACACACAGCCCGACCCTATTAAGGCTCACCTTAGCCTTCACATTTCTCAGCGTAGGATTCGTAATCTCGAGCATATCGGGCTTAGTCGGTATAATACCTCACATCGTACCTTTGGCTGGTATCTTAATCACTATAGCTGCTGCACTTGAGATGGTGGGCTATTTCTTCTTAGCATTCTCCCACATCGTAGATGTAAGGATGATGTATAGAGTAGGATTGCCTTCTATTACTATGCCCGTCATTGTGGTGACGGCTGCGATAAAATCACTCTCACTATACTTCCTCTTCTATACGATCGCGGAGACTATCATATCATACAGGATGGTTAAGAAGCGTATAACGCTGATTATAGCGATAGGTTTGGCGTTGATCGCGTGTGGCGAATTGATACGTTGGATCAGCCTCCTCTACCCCGAATTGACCATCGTACTCCTCATATCGATACTTATGAAGGTGGGTGGATTATCCACATTCTACACACCCGTTGTAAAATTCTCATTAAAGAAGGGAGGAGGCTTATAGATTGGTCACTTACCGAACCCAGATAAAGATCATAGCAGATATCCTCACAACGGCTAGAGATTATGATAACAATAATGAAGGGGTTGGGGTAACTATCCTTTTGAGAAAAGCGAACCTATCCTATTCAAGGTTGATGAAGATACTGAAAGAGCTTGTAAAATCGGGCCTGATGGAGGAGGTTATAGGGGATAAAACGAGTAGGTATAGAATCAGTGATCGTGGGCGTGAATTTCTTGAAGTTTACTCACGTTTTGAAGAGTTCGCGCAATCCTTTGGATTGAGGCTTTAATACCAAATGTGTGATTTAATTCAAAAGGTCTAAGATTCGATAGATATCTTGATAAGATTGGCTATAACGCTCATCACTCATCAACTTCGCTTTTACTTCTCCTATCAAACTCTTGAATTTTGAGGTATCGTTCGAATAGAGCATTTGATAGATACTCTTCGCATTCTCTATAAATTTGCTTATACAATCTAGTGCGAATTTATTCTCCTTCATGAGTGATAAAATCAGATCGGGATCTTCACTCGTTATGGCTTCCATCAGTGTCAATTGGATTTTAAAGTTTGTGCCAGACATCCTTCGAAGTGTGGATGGGTTTTTATCCATAATCGTTGATGAGAATACTATATTGGTAAAGTAAGTGAGGGAGAGTATGATCGCCATAAGGTAATCGTGCTCTTCAGCTTCTAACTTCACCATCTTTACCGTAGGGAAGATCCTTTGAAACGTGGCGATTTCATTCGCTTCATCAAGGATGGGGATGAGTGCCATCACCTTCCCTCGTAGGTCTTTAGCCCCCGGCCCAAATAGTGGGTGTATCGATAGAGTCGTTACCCCTAAATCGGCGATCCTCTTCAAAACCTCTACTACGCCACACTTGAATGAGGCGATTTCCATCACTACCATACCTTTCTTTAAGAATCTTGAAGTCTCTTGTAGAACTTTCGGTGTGGTTTCGATCGGTACAGAGACACAGATCACATCGATATCCTTTAAAGCCTCATCCAGACTCCTCGCAAAATTTACAGAAAATCTATCTGCAACCTTCTTAACTTCAAGAGTCTTTACGTCGTAAAGTATGAGTGAATGCCCTTCTTTAACAAAGTACTCTGTAAATAACAGGCCCATCTTACCCGCCGCACCGATTACAGCAACCTTCAAGAGATTAACTCACCCATCCTTTCAATACCCTCTAGAATGATATTCTCCGGTTGGCATAGGGATATTCTTATGTGGTCACGGTAATTGCCAAATGCTACCCCTGGCATTACCGCTACGCCCTTCTTTTCCAATAGATCGTTCGTGAACCTTTCACCATCAAAATCGTTAATCCTAGCCTTGGCGAAGATGAATATGCCTCCATCGGGCCTTCTGAAATCGAAGGGTAATCTGAGCAGCGCCTTAACGGCAGCATCTCTCCTTCTCAAAATAATCTCAAGATCCTTCATAGTATAAGGTTTAAGATCGATCATCTTGAGGGCGATACGTTGGATGAATTCTGGCATATATGCTAGTATAGAATCTTGCAACGTGATCATTCTTTCGATCGTCTTCTGATCGGATATCACATAACATAATTCAAGGCCCATCAGATCGATTGGAAACGATTTTACCACCATCGATTTACAATTTGAAAACTGTAAAATACTCTGAAAATCTGTAAACGTATAATGTGAGTAAGATTCATCACTTAGAATAGGTAGATCGTTATCATGGGCTAAATCGACGATAGCTTTCAATGTATTTGAGTCGATGACCTTTCCAGTAGGGTTATTCGGATTATGGATGAGGATCATGGAAGTAGAATCGTTGATAGCTTCATTAAGATGATCGAGGTTGGGAGACCAACCATCCTTAAGGTATGTAGGAATTTTGATAACTCTTACACCCATAACTTCACTCCATGGTTGATAAGCCAAGTAAGATGGTTGGAATAAAATTATTTCATCACCGATCGTAACGTGCGAATAGGTAGCGAGGAAGATCGTGTATCTACGATTTAATGTGACGATTACATTTCTTGCCGATATATCCACTTTGAAAGATTCATTTATGTAATGGGCGATCGCTTCTCTTAACTCGTATAACCCACCAGCCTCCGTGTAGCTCGAATGGAATGACTTTAAAGCATTACATAAATCCTCTATCGATTGTGGAGTTAAAAGATTCGGACCCTCCAACTCAAGGTGTATAACCTTCATTCCTTGAGATTCCAAATACTTTGCCCTCTGAAAGGTATCGATACGTCGTGGTAGATCTTGTGTCTGCATACGTACAGATTCCTTTATCAAGAGGCTGAGGAGGTGTGAGCCGAACCGTCGATCTATACCAAGGCGTTCACACTCATCGAGGACCAAACCCCTTAACCTTGCCTCGACAGATCTATCCTCGATATCGAGCCCCTTCTCAAGCTTAATATTACCGATCGACCTTGCGATGGATAGCCTCTTCGATACTAGATCGAATATTTGTAGGGTGACCCTTGCCATTTCCTCCCTTAGAGAGCTCAATCCTTGGTTCATATACTAAACACTAAGATCTACGGGGGAGTACGTTGGGTATGAATCCAGACCTCAAAGCCTGATCTGCCAAGACTATGCCCGTTATACCCTCAACGACCGGAACGGCCCTTGGCACTATACAAGGATCGTGCCTTCCAGATATTGTAATCTCCACCTCTTCCATCCTCTCTAAATCTACCGTCCTTTGTGGTTTAGATATCGATGGGGTCGGCTTGAATGCGACTCTAAAGACGATCGGCATACCATTGCTCATACCACCTAAAACTCCTCCCGCATTGTTCGTGATTGCAACGATCCTTCCATCGACTATCCTATAGGGATCGTTATTCTCTGAACCCAACCTTCTCGCAGCATCGAAACCGATACCGAACTCCACACCCTTTACACCCGGTATGGAGAATAGAGCTTTACTGAGTTCTGAATCTAAGGATGAAAAGATGGGTTCACCGAGGCCGATGGGCACATTATTTACTACACATTCAATAATCCCTCCTACACTATCGTTGGCCCTTTGAGCCTCCAGTATCCTATCCTTCATCCGTGAAGCTACCGTTAGATCCGGGCACCTCACTTCATTCGAGTATCTTAATCTGCGCGCTTCATCAAAATCGATCCTACCCGCTTTTATACCACCGATCTCTATCGTATAGGCTACTATCTCTAAACCCAGAGTATAGTTGAGTAGCTTTTTGGCCACAGCGCCAGCCATCACAAAGCTTGCAGTAACTCTACCCGAAAATCTACCACCACCTCGGTAATCGTTGAACCCACCGTACTTCACGTAGGCTGGAAGGTCCTCACGCCCAGGCCTCGGGGTCTTTGCGATAATGTCGTAAGGCTTTGAATCCACATCCCTATTCCAGACGATCATGCAGATCGGTGCACCCGTCGTGAATCCATTGAATACACCCGAAAGTATCTCCACCTTATCCTCTTCTCTACGAGCTGTTGTAATCGAGGATAGGCCGGGCTTTCTTAAATCCAATTCCTCCTGTACATCATTTTCACTCAAAGGTAGCCCAGCTGGGCACCCATCGATCACTACACCTATACACTTACCATGGCTTTCACCAAAAGTGACGATTACAAAACGCTCTCCCAGAATATTACCCGTCAATCGTTAATGACCTCTAACCTACCATTTAATGACGTTATATCTTTAATAAAATTTGGGTAGGAAACACTTACAGTCTCGGCACCATCCACTATACAACCATTCTGTGAAGTTAAACCGGCGATGCAGAATGCCATAAATAACCTATGGTCTCCATGCGCATCGAGAATCGCAAACTTCAAATCTCTACTCTCTTCTATTATCAATCCATCGGGAAGCTCCTTCACATTCACACCCAACTTCGTGAGCTCTAAGGCGAGGTTGGCGATGCGATCACTCTCTTTGAACCTCGCATGTGCTACACTATGCACTCTCACACCACCTTTTGCCTTCAATCCAAGGATCGCGACTACTGGCAGAAGGTCGGGTGAATCGGAGAGGTCGAATTCTCCACCTATAAGCTCCCCTCCTTCGATGACCACATAGCCACGTTGCTCATCAGCATCGATATTTGCACCCATACGCTTGAGAATATCGATGATCTTCATATCTGCCTGTGGTAGTGAAAAATCGAGGCCCTCTACGACCACTCTACCACCAGAGAGAGCACCTGCAGCAAGTATAAATGAGATGGAGCTAAAGTCACCCGGGACTCTAAAGTCGTATGGAGCGTATTCTTGATTTGGTGGGATGCGATAACTATCACCCTCTTCGATGACTCTACCACCGTAACGCCTGATCATCTCCAATGTCGCTTTAACGTAAGGTTGTGAAACGCGCTTACCTGTGACCCTGATAAATGTCTCTTTCTTCGCTTTCGGCGATGATATAAGAAGGGCCGAAATGAATTGGGATGATACATCACCCCTAACCTCCGCATAACCACCCTGCATACCACCACCCTTCACTATGATAGGTGGCAGGCCGTTCAACCTTGAAGACCAGCACTCCACACCCAGTTGATTCAACGCATCGAGAAGTGGCTGCATCGGGCGCCTTCGAATGCTGGCATCACCCGTAATCACCGTATATCCACTCGATGTTAATGAAGAAACGGCTGTAATGATCCTCAAAGTAGTGCCCGAATTCTCTACATTGATGATATCGTCTGGTGGATTAAGGATAGATCTACCCTTTACCACCACTCTTTCTCCTTCTTCGAAGATCTCTGCACCGAGGCTTTTACATGCATTGATGGTGGCGCAGGTATCTTGAGAGTAGAGCGGGTTGGTGATTACGGATCTGCCATCTGAAAGCATCGAGAGGATCAGAGCCCTATGTGTATAGCTCTTGCTCGGTGGTGCTATTATAGTCCCTGAAAGCTCAGATCGAAAGACTCGCACTCTGCTCAAATTCGAACCCCGTACGCTTTACTATTGTTCACCGTAGTTTTTATTACTTTGCCCTGCAACTTGGACCAAGATGAAGCGACGATTTCAGCAGTACCTTCTTCACATACGGCTGCGATCGCCGGACCCTTGCCCGATAGACCGGCTGCTAAAGCACCATTCATCAATGCATCTATGGCAGGCTGTGGGGAGAAGCCCAGTGCAGCAGAATAAATAAGGCCATTTAAAGTGAGGGCCTTCCAGTATTCGCCCTTCTCAGCCAACTTAAAGACCTCATCGACCAGATGGCTTAACTTCTCCAGATTCGATCTATTCACATCCTTCGTATAGAGCTTCATTTCAGGGACGTAGATCACTACCTGTAGATGCTCTGGGGATGGTTCGAGCTTTATAATGCGCCTTGAATAATTCTCCGTTAAGACGAAACCACCAAAGTAGCTAGCACTCGCATCATCGAAAGCGCCCGTGATACTCACTCCAGCTTCTATCGAAGCATCTACACCCAATCTTATTAAATCGAGATCATCGAGATCTTTACCCAACGCAGCACATGTAGCGAGGACGGTCGCATTCGATATAGCACTTGAACTCTTCAGACCCTTTGCGATCGGGATCTCAGATTTTGTAATTACTCTAGCACCGAGGTGATTTATAGAAAATTTTTGTAAGACCTTCTCTACACATTTCTTGACCAAATTTGGGTTTTCACCATCGGCATCTAAGATCTTTACCGAGATTCCCCTGCCTTCAAAGAGTTCGACATCGACCTCTACCTTTAGCCTTATTCCTAAAGCCCCACCCTTCCCCGATGCTATCGCATTCACGATCGAAATCGCTCCATGTGCTATGCCTTTACCTCTCAACCTTATACCCTCCCAATTCATTCATCACGACTTTTACCATTATATCCTTTGGAGGTTCTACACCAGTCCACAACCGAAAAGAAGCAGCACCCTGCTCTACAAACATCTCATAACCAAGTACTGTAGCCGCACCGATCGATTCGGCATCTCTAATGAGCTTCGTCTTCAATGGATTGTAAACTATATCGTATACGATCATACTCGGCTTTATCATATGTGGAGGAAGGGGGCTTTCATCCACCTTTGGGTACATACCGATCGGTGTAGTATTCACAATGATATCCGCACCACTGATGATCCCAGAAATCTTCTCATACTCCAATGGTAGAATGGAGCATTTAACACGTGTCCTCTTATAAATATGATCGTTGAGTGCTTCAGCCTTGCTCATCGTCCTTGCCAGTATGGTAATATCTTTACAACCTTCACGGATCAGAGCAGAGATACAGGCCCTCGCAGCACCACCCGAACCGATGATGATCACCTTCATATCTCGGATATTCGAAATATTTGAAATTCTCTTCCTTAAAGGCTCTATAAAACCTCTCACATCGGTATTATAGCCTATAAGCTTCCCATCATCATTCACGACGGTATTTACCGCACCTGCATCTAGAGCTGTCTCATCGAGTGAATCGATGTAAGGTATGATACTGACTTTGTGTGGTATCGTCACATTGAAACCTCTTATATTGATGGCCTTGAAACCCTCGATGGCCCTTTGAAGGCCTTCTGGCTTTACATTGAAGGCTAGGTAGACGTAATTTAAGCCCTTCGCTTTAAATGCTTCATTATGCATGATCGGTGAGAGAGAATGCTCGATAGGATCGCCTATAACACATATTAGGCGTGTCGATGAATCAATTCTCGAGTATCTCATATAAATCTAATAGATCGTTAAGTTTTGGCTGTCCTGCTACTATTGGTGTATCAAGGCTGGCGTACGTAAAAGGGCTACCTAGGTATGGGCATAGAATTCTAGAAATGATACCCTCTTCACCCATACAGAAGGCGATCAACTTCTCTTCTCTTACTCGATTGTAGAGTGAGAGAATTTTAACATTATCAGAAAAGTTCGATGCCATGGTGACTATCTTGATGTAATCTGAATATAGACTAGCCTCCTGAAGTACATGTAAGAGTTCATCTGTGGAGGGAGTCCTGTTAAAGTCGTGCCACGAGACGATTACATCCACATTTCCATTGAGGATGTGAAGTGAATACTCATCCTTCCGTTTAATACTCGAGAGCTCCAGATCTACATAGGCGGGTTTGAGTAGGCTGAGCTCCCATAAAATCTTCAATCGCCCTTTCTCATCACCATCGAAGTAACCCCCTTCATCCTTACAACGCATAGTGAATATACACCTATCGATAAACCCATTCAAAGAATTATGCACCATCTTTGTATCGATATGATCCATAAAATCGAACCTTATCTCTACCAGATCGCTCCCTAACTCAAGGGCCCTCAAAATAGATGCTTTCAAACTATTCAAATCTCTGGAGAAGACCGTCGTACAGATTTTGGGCCTTCTAAATGATTTGGCCTTCATTTCTCCAACAGAAACTCTTCTACACTCAGACCGAAGTGCCTACCGGCTTTGTTAGATTTATGGACCAAAACTTCATCCCCTCTTTTTAAGCTCGTTACGGCGAGAAGTTTACCATCACGACCTACAAATCTGATCGTCTCTGCATTTTGTACGATTACAGAGCCGACTTCACCATCACACTCGGCCTTTACGAGTATGAGGGGCCTTCGTTCAATCTTCACCCTTCCCACGGTAACCCTCTTCTGTGAACCATCTCGATTCACGATGAGTACTTCATCACCAGACTCTACTTCAGATAGATACTTGGTCTTATCATCGGGGAGTTGAACGTAGCTGTGAATCGCCCCTGCATTTACCCGGAATGGTCTCGGTGATGTAAACTCCGAACCTATCGATTCATTATGAATCAAGAAAAAGAAGTTCGATCGATTACCCACGAGCAGACCATCACCGAAGCTGAGTATAGAAGTGGTATCGATACATGCTCTATCGCCCATGCCAACATCTCTCACATCGATAACCTTGGCCAACTTTAATTCGATAGTGTTGAGTGGTGAAAGGACCGATCTTGCCCTTTTCACCTCATCGATACCCTTTGCTACAAGTACTACTCCATCCACACCCTTCTCCAACACTCCAAATAGGGTCTTAAGTTCGTTAAGATCGGATGCTCGTGTGTATAATTTACTTTGAAGCTTTTGAAATTCGGCCACTAAATTTTCTAATGGTATGATCCTCCAATCACTAGTCTCGACCAACGTTGCATAAGCACCACTCTTTGCTACATCTATCGCAACCTTCACATCTTCTTTACTATCGATCCTTATCGAAAATAGGAAAGGTTTCTTTAACGATCTTGCCCTTTCAATATCTTCAATCCTATCGATCAGGATTATATCCGCAAACTCCGAATTATGAATAAATGAAAGATTCGGCCTCTCTACCTTTACCCTTCGTGGATCACATATGAAGAGCCTTATACCTTCGTTAATACATGATTTGATAAAGGTTGAAGGGTCTTCAACATTATCATCGATCTGAACGATGATCTCTTTAGACCTTCGAGACATTCTCTAACTCCTTCATTGCCCTCTCAACAGATGCATTCTCCATGACTATCAAATGTAAAGCCCTTACGATCGCTGTAGGATCTCTATGTTGAAATACGTTCCTTCCAAATGTAACACCTATAGCACCAGCTTCTAATGCACCCTTCGCCATCTCTAAAACTTCACGATCGTTCTCCGCCTTAGGACCTCCTGCGATCACCACAGGTACTGGACAGCCCTTCACCACCTTCTTAAACGATTCTGGATCGCCAGTATAAGGAGTTTTAACGATATCGGCACCCAATTCGGCACCCACCCGCGCTACATGTGCGATGATATCGGGATTGCGAGGGTCTTTGATATAACTTCCACGTGGGTACATCATCGCTATGAGTGGAATATTCCATGCATCACACTCATCAGCAACGCTACCCAACTTTACCAGCATCTCCGGCTCCTCTTCACAACCGATATTTACATGGACAGAAACGGCATCGGCACCGAGCCTTATCGCTTCTTCTACAGAGGATACCCACATCTTTCGATTTGGGGAAGGTCCTAGATCTGTGCTTCCTGAGAGGTGCATGATCAGACCACAATTTACCGGCTTCTTTAAGGATCGAATAATACCTTTATGGATAAGTATGGCGGTAGCGCCTCCCTTCTCTATCTTTTCGATGGTACTATGAATTTCATCGAGGCCCTTAACCGGCCCTATACTGACCCCATGATCCATGGGTATACAAAGCATCCTGCCATTACGTGTTATCCTATTGATGCGGACTTCTTTACCCGATACCATAACCTTACACTAACCCTTGAGCTACAAGTAATTCGGCTGTGAGTATCGCGGTCCCAGCCGCCCCTCGAATGGTATTGTGGCTAAGAAGTGTGAGTTGTAAAGAGTGCTCATCGATACCCCTCCTTACCCTACCCACAACTACACTCATACCCGCTACCGAACCGGCCATTCGATCCAGCCTCGGTTGAGGCCTATCGGGTTCTTCTCTCACTATTATAGGTTGAACAGGTGCGGTTGGTAGCTTGAGTCTTTGAGGCTCGCCTCGGAAGGATCTTAAAGTCTCTATCGCATCATCCACATCGATTTTATCTGACGATTCGATGTACACACTTTCTAAATGTCCATCGAGTGTAGGAACACGGTTACAGGATGCTGCGATCTTTAAGTTCGCGTCCAGTATCTTCTCGCCATCGAACTTGCCTAAGAGCTTTAATGTCTCGATCCTAACCTTCTCCTCCTCATCCTTAATATATGGAATTACATTCTCTATGATCAATAGAGATGGTACTCCGGGGAATCCGGCTCCCGATACCGCCTGCATAGTAGTAACGATCACTTTATTTATTGAGTATTTATCGTAAAGTGGCTTTAATACGAGGGCCAACCCTACTGTGGTACAGTTTGGTGTAGTCACTATAAAGCCATCCCAACCTCTATTCTTCCTTTGAACCTTGATCAATGCCGTATGGTCAGGATTCACCTCCGGTATTATCAAAGGTACATCCTTCTCCATTCTATGTGCACTCGCATCACTTATCAATGGAAAGCCCGCCTTTGCGAATAGAGGCTCGGTAGTTCTGGCGATATCTGTTGGGAGGGGTGAAAAGACCAGATCCGCATCGACCACCTTCGGATCGGTCGGCAATACTTCTAAATCGGCGTACTTTGGAGGGATTTCTTGTGCTCCCTTCCAAGTGGCAGCTTCACCGTAGCGCTTACCGACAGACTCCTTCCCTGTTACACACTTCACTCTGAAATAAGGATGATCGGCGAGCATATGTATATAATCCTGCCCGACCATCCCCGTAGCTCCTAATATTGCAACATCTATAGTCTTCATGCTCCAACCACCATCAATGCAGATCTGAGCATCGACATTACCTTATCAGATTCCTCCCTCTTAATAAAAAGTTTTATCGATGAACTGATCGTTACGACACCGAAGATATTTATACCCTCTCTTGCTAAAGGCTGTGTAACTCTTTGTACCATCCCTGGTACCGTTTCGATCGCTGGCCCCCTTACAGTAATCATCGCCAGATCTCCAAAGGCACTTAAAGCCTTACCCAGACCTCTAGTAACCATCGTATTGTGCAATCGGTTCGGTACATTTTCACCACCTGCTACGTAGAGTATGATGGATTTGGGCTCAGAGCTCATCGCTACCAAGCTCCCTCCCGCCCTCTTCACTTCTTCTACGAGTAAGCGGATAGATTCAGGTTCGGATGCTTCAGAGCCTATTATAGTAACCATGGTGATCGGTTCATTCATTCGTTCGATCTTCAATTCGATGGCACCACCATCGATCACGGTACCTCCAAGGCTACCATTTGTCAAACTCGCTATCCTCAATCTCACATTGGCACGCTTGTATGCCAGAGCTTTTGGATGGAGGAACTTCGCCCCACCTAGAGTTAGGGCATAGGCTTCTTCTGCATCGAGTTGAGTAATAGGGATTGGGTTCTCTACCAGATCTGGATCGCTGGAAAAGACCGTATCTACATCCTTCACCAGTACGACCTCTTTCGCATCCAAGCAACTACCTAAGAGTATCGCTGTAGTGTCACTACCACCTCTACCTAAAGTAGTAATCTTACCACTTTTGCTCTTTCCTAAGAATCCGCAGACCACGGGTATCTTACCAGCTTCCAGCATAGGTATCAACTTCTCCTTCACCAGATTCGATGTCTCATTATAATCTGGGTTGGCATCTGTAAAGTTCTCATCGGTGATTATGGGCCAGTTCTCCAGGCTGGGATCCACTATGACAGGGTCTAAACCTTTGGCGATGAGCGCATTCGCAAAGAGCCTCGCACTCGTCCTCTCACCCATCGAGAGGATCTCGTCCATCAAATCCTTCGGTGTATTCGGATTCACCTTCTTCGCCAGGTTGATCAGACTATCCGTAACACCCTTTAATGCCGATATCACGATCACCATTCGGAGCCCCTTTTCTACACCATCCTTTACAGCGTTGGCAGCGCGCTCGATCATCTTTTCATTTGAAAGTACGGAGCCGCCGAATTTTATAACTACTATATCACCCATATTAATCACCTCCAAAACTCATACAAGATTCTGTGGGGTATTTTGAGAAGACTCATCGATGAGTACCTTAAGTGAGAAGATTATGATCGTTCTACAAGGTATAAAGGTGATCGCCTCTCAACCCCACCACTACACACATCTTTGCTAAATCAATAGTATATAAACTTTAAGGTTTAAATAAGAGAACCAAATCTTTTTCCTTTAATGTACATTTTTGTTCATTAAAGTTTAAATATGATACTATTAGTAATTTATAGAGCTGGATGGTTATAAAATGGATATTCGACCACAAATACCGTCACATATAGATTCGGAGATAAAATTGGTCAAACTCGATTATGAAGGATCTCCACTAGACCTCTTCACAAAATTTTATGAACACTTTGAATATGTGTATATTCTAGAATCTGTAGAAGGTCCTGAGAAGCTAGCAGAGTATTCCTTCATAGGTTTTGACCCTCGATTTGTCATTAATGTGAAAGAAAAAAGGGCTGAAGTTTATGACATGAATAAAAATGAATGTATGAAGAAGGTCGTCAGTGATCCCTTGCCACTTGTGAAGAGTATCGTTGAGAAGATTTGTACCACCCAAAATAATTCTATTAGGTTTATAGGTGGTGCTGTAGGATACATCTCCTACGATGCGATCAGATATTGGGAGAAGTTACCAAAGATCGCTAACGATGACCTTAAACTTCCAGATCTAGAGCTAGCAATCTATAACGATGGTATAGTCTTCGATCATAAGACTCGAGAGGTCTTCTATTACTATCTCGATAAAAGCCGGCTGAAAGAAATCGAATGTATCGTTAATGGCGATCGTGATTTTGAAGCTCTTTCTCATTCGGAGTTAAGAACGAATATCAAGAAGGAAGATTTTGAGAATATGGTCATCAAAGTTAAAGATTATATAAATTTTGGCGATATATTTCAAGTTGTACTCTCAAGGCGTTATGAGTTCAATTTTAAAGGATCTCTCATTCCTTTTTATAAGGTGCTACGCACGATCAATCCATCTCCGTACATGTACTTTTTGAAGATGGGGAGTTGTCAGATCGTGGGCTCAAGCCCTGAGATGCTCGTTAGGGTTGAAAATGGTATTATTGAGACTTTTCCGATAGCGGGGACGAAGCCACGAGTTAAGAACGATGCGAAGAAGGACGAAGCATTGGCTCAAGAGTTGATTCAAGATCCAAAGGAGCGGGCTGAGCATGTGATGCTCGTAGACCTTGCTAGGAACGATATCGGTCGAATTTCGGAGTTCGGTTCGGTTCATGTACCAGAATTTATGAAGGTCTACAAGTACAGCCATGTTCAGCACATAGTTTCCCACGTTGTAGGAAGGCTCAGGCGGGGTTGTTCTTGCTACGACGTTTTGAGGGTTGTTTTTCCCGCTGGTACCGTTTCGGGTGCTCCGAAGGTGAGAGCTATGGAGATCATTGAAGAATGTGAGCCTGTGAGGAGGGGGCCCTACGCAGGGGCTGTGGGCTATTTTTCTTATAATGGTAATGCCGACTTTGCTATAACGATAAGAACGTTGATTGCGAAGGGCGATAAGGCTTACATTCAAGTCGGAGCTGGGATCGTTGCAGATTCGATACCTGAGAATGAATGGCTTGAAACAGAGTATAAAGCATCAGCCCTTATCAAAGCCCTCCAATTTGCATCTGAGTGTAATGGATATGATAGTCCTTATCATCGATAATTACGATTCATTCGTTTACAATTTAGCTCAATATTTCGGAGAGTTAGGAGCGAAGCCCATCGTATACCGAAATGACCAGATAACTCTAGAAAGAGCTTTGAAACTTAAACCCGATAGAATTGTAATCTCTCCAGGCCCAGGCAATCCAGAGAAACCTCGTTACTTTGGTATTTGTACTCAAATTCTACAGCACATGAGTATCAAAATCCCGACTTTAGGGGTTTGCTTAGGCCATCAAGGTATCGTTCATTCGTTTGGTGGTAGAGTTATACGTGCTAAAAGAGTAATGCACGGTAAAACGAGCCTTATAAAGCATGATGGAGAAGGTATATTTCAAGGTATAAAGAACCCTATTCAGGCTATACGTTATCACTCACTCGTAGTCGATAAAAACACACTTCCTGAATGCTTTAAGTTGACTGCCATAGCACTCGATGATGGCGAAATTATGGGCGTTCGCCACAAAATATACCCAATCGAGGGTGTACAATTTCACCCAGAATCGATACTCACCGAACAAGGCAAGGATATTTTAAAGAACTTTCTCGACGGGTGTGGATAAAATGATTCGAGAGTCGATCGGGAAGTTAGTAAATGGGTGTAACCTATCTTACGATGAGGCCTGTAATGTTATGAAGGAGATAATGTCAGGCAAGGCTACATCGGCCCAGATAGCCTCTTTCCTAACGGCATTAAGGATGAAGGGCGAAACTATTGAAGAGATTATAGCTTTCGCTACGGTGATGAGGGATTTCTGTTGTAGAATTCATCCAAAGGTTAGAGGGAGGCTCGTGGATACGTGTGGAACTGGAGGGGATAAGATTAAGACATTTAACGTTAGTACAACAGCGGCCTTTGTAGTTGCAGGTGCTGGTATTTCTGTAGCGAAGCATGGGAATCGCTCAGTCACGAGTAAGAGCGGGAGTGCAGATGTCTTAAGATGCCTGGGACTTAACCTTAATGTAGAGCCAAAGATTGTAGAAAAGGCCATTGAAAATATCAATATAGGGTTTATCTTCGCACCCATCTTTCACCCGGCTATCAAGTATACGATCGATGCAAGAGTTGAGATTGGTATTAGAACGGTCTTCAATATCCTTGGGCCATTGACCAACCCGGCCTTTGTAGATGCCCAACTGTTAGGTGTATATGATATCAATCTTGTAGAAAAGATCGCCCATGTGCTTAAAGGTTTAGGTTTAAAGGAGGCGATGGTCGTCCATGGGTTAGATGGACTTGATGAAATATCGACAGTAGGTAAGACTTTGATAGCTTGGCTTAAGAATGGAGAAGTCAAAACCTTCGAAGTCGAACCTGAAGATTTGGGTGTTAAAAAGACTACAATAGAGAATATACTTGAGACAGGTCCAGAAGGAAGTGTTGAGACGACTTTTAAGATACTTTATGGCTGTGTGAAAGCGGGAGATCCTAAAAGAGATCTTGTAGTTGTGAATGCTGCTGCAGGTATCATCGTTGGCGGAATGGCTGACGATTTTTCTTATGGGGTAGAATTAGCAAATAGATCTATTGAAAGTGGAGCTGCTTATAAGAAATTGAAGGAGTTAATCAAGTTCTATGATGGGAGCAACCCTGAAAAGCTTGAGGAGCTCGAATCTAAGTATGGTTGACTTCTTAGACGTTTTGGTAGATGATGCTATAAAGACTGTAGAAAGCGGATATTACAATTTTAGAGTCAGTGGTTTTATTAAGCGTAAGGTTAGCTTAAAAGAAGCTATAACCAATTGTAAACGTGCACCGATAATCACCGAAATCAAGCCTGCATCTCCATCTTGTGGTAGTTTAAGGGTGATAACGGGCATAAAGGACTTAAAAGGTATTGCTCGAGATATGGAGGATGGTGGAGCCATTGGAATATCCGTTTTAACCGAGCCAAAACACTTTGGTGGCTCTATTACAAATTTGGTTGAAGTGAAAAGGTGCGTAAATCTGCCGGTTTTGATGAAGGATATCATCGTTGACCCTATTCAAATCGAAGCTGCAGCTGAATTGGGTGCCGATGCAATTCTACTCATCTATTCAGTCTTTAAGAAAGGGTATTTAGATTATTCGGTCGAGGATCTGATCCACCTCGCCCAATCGATGGGTTTAGAGGTCCTCCTTGAGACTCATAATAAAGAAGAATTCTTGGCAGCGCTTGAAACTGACGCAGATCTTGTAGGTATAAATAACAGAGATTTAAGAACACTTAAGGTGAATTTATACATCACTAAAGAAATTTTATCGAATATCGATGGATGTAAGAAAATCATAGTAAGTGAGAGTGGGATTCGAAAGCCAGAAGATATTCGCTTTTTATGGAGTTGCGGTGCTAAAGCGTTTCTAATCGGCTCAGCAATTATGAGTGCCCAAAATATTAAGGAGAAGGTTAGAGAGCTCGTGATGGCTATATGAGCACCGTGAAGGTTAAGATTTGTGGCATAACACAAGATGAAGATGTAAGAATGGTTTGTGAATTGGGTGCCGATGCAATCGGTTTTGTCGTGGGAGTACCGTCTTCACCTCGAAACCTTAGTGTAGAAAGGGCCAAAAGTCTCTTTAAACTCGTCTCTACACATATAAAAAGAGTCCTCGTTACTGTGCCACAAAGATCGGGCGAGGTTTTAAAGTTTTACGAATATCTTAAACCTGACGCCATTCAGATACATGGTGAAGAAATTGAAGATCTTCATGAATTGAAGAAAGAGTTGTCAGAAGTTATTTTGATTCGAGCTTTATCTATGAAGTCCAAGGATACGATCCTGGAGGTAGCTATACAAGAGGCAAAGTCTTTTGATGCGATTCTTGTGGACTCTTTTGCCTTTGGTAAGTATGGCGGATCGGGCAAAATTCACGATTGGAGTATAAGTAAGCGTATAAGGGATGCTATTTATCCAAAGCCTTTGATACTAGCTGGAGGATTGACACCAGAAAATGTTAGAGAAGCTATCCAAACGGTTATGCCTTATGCGGTCGATGTGTCTACAGGGGTGGAGTTAAGACCAGGGGTTAAAGACTACCAAAAAGTGAAGAGTTTTATTAATAATGCAAAAGGAGTGGTGCTGAACGGTTATTCGAACTATCCAGAGTTATGGTGAAAAATAATGGAGGAAAGATGGTTTGGAAGGTATGGAGGAATGTTTGTAAACGAAATTCTGATGAGCGCACTCCTAGAGCTTGCTGAATCTTTCAAACATATCTACCCAACAAAAGAGTTTCAAGAAGAGTTTCATGGGCTGCTTAGAGATTATGGCGGTAGGCCAACACCACTTTATTATGCACGAAACTTCAGCAAACTTGTAGGTTTTAAGGTTTATCTTAAGCGTGAGGATCTCCTTTGCGGAGGTTCTCATAAACTCAATAACTCTTTAGGCCAAGCGTTACTCGCTAAAAAGATGGGGAAGAAGCGTTTAATTACGGAGACGGCTGCAGGTCAGCATGGATTGGCTACGGTCATGGCTGGGAATATTTGTGGATTGAAGACTGAAATTTTTATGGGGATTAAAGATATCGAGCGCCAGGCTTTAAACGTTAAGAAGATGGAGCTTTTGGGTGCAAAGGTGAAGCCTGTAAAGACTGGTGCTGGAGTTTTAAAGGATGCTGTTTCAGAGACCCTTCGTGAGTGGGCTAGATGCTCACGAACAACTCACTATGTTATGGGCTCTGCCGTAGGCCCTTATCCCTTTCCAATGATTGTGGCAACCTTTCAAAGTGTCATAGGTAACGAGATTAAACAACAAATCCTTAAGAAAGAAGAGAGGCTTCCGGATGCTATTGTGTGTTGTGGGAGTGGTGGTAGCAATGCACTAGGTGCTTTCAAACCCTTTATAGAAGAGCGTAATGTGAGGTTGTACTTCGTTGAAGGTGGGGGCGAGAATCTTGAAGCTGATGATAGCGCTGCGACCTTTCAACTCGGTAGCCCGGGTGTACTTCATGGCAGTATTATGTATATCATTCAAGATAGATGGGGCCAGATCAAACCTTCGAAGACAAGGGCTGCGGGCTTGAATTATCCTGGAAGAGGTCCAGAAATCTCTTATTTATGTGAAATTGGGAGAGTTAAGCCCTGCTATGCTTTTGATCATGAAGTCTTTGAAGCTGTTAAGATCATGTGTAAAAGCGAAGGGCTTATACCAGCTTTGGAGACGGCCCACGCTATCGCTTATACTTTAAACCATCCTGAAGAGTTTAACTCTGATGATATTGTAGTCATCAATTATTCAGGTAGAGGAGATAAGGATATAGAGGTTATTATGAGGCATTTTTATGGATCGAATTAGTGAAAAGTTTCTGGAATTGAAAGAGCGAGGAGAAGGTGCCCACATGGCCCACATTTACTATGGTGATCCCAACGAAGAATTCTCTATAAAGTTGATAGAAACGCTTGTTGTGAATGGTACTGATATAATAGAGCTCGGTATCCCTTTCTCCGATCCTATAGCTGATGGACCAGTCTTTCAAGCAGCGTGTGAGCGGGCGTTAAACGCTGGTATAACACCTATTAAATGTATCGATGGGATTAAAAAGCTTAGGAGTAGAGGTCTAAAGGTACCTATCATCGTAACTACATACTTTAATATTCCATTCGTCATGGGTTTTGAGAAATTTTTAGAGAAAATAAGAGACGCGGGGGCTCAAGGTATCTTAATTCCAGATTTACCTTTAGAAGAAGCGGAACCGTATCTAAGAATGGTCAGAGAAAAAGGGTTGCATTTGATTTTCCAAATCGCTCCAACAACCTCCAATGAGAGGCTTAAGAGGATTTTAACAAATGCCTCGGGCTTTGTATATTTAATAAGTCTCGAAGGGGTCACAGGTAGTAAATTGAAGATAGTTAATTCAACATTTAAGCTCATTAAGGATGTTAAAGCCTATAGCCCCGTCCCAATAATGGTTGGTTTTGGAATATCGAGAAAAGAGCATGCAGAGGTTATGATCGCTAATGGAGCCGATGGTGTGGTAGTTGGGAGTGCTTACACAAGAATATACTCAAAAAACTTAAAGAATCCTTTTCAGAAGCTTGACAAAATCGCTAAACTTGTAAGAGAGATAAAGAGTGGTTGTATAAATGGATATAAGAATAGGTCTTCATCAGAAATGAAAAATTAAAGCGAATATTTATGTGAATGGTGACATAATAAGGAGAGGACTCTTCATAATAGATTCTGCTTTTTCTTCCATCTCGTAATTTTCTTTAACCTTGTTATGATTCTAGTATGGTTGAGTAAATGGTCCGATTGAAAGATTTAGGTCGTAGGTGCCGAATCTGCCTCATCTACCGCAAGACCTGTAGAAGCAGTATAAACATACTCTCCCCCTTCTCCCTTAAACCTCCTTAACTTACCGGCCTGTGCCAATCTCAATAGAGCGACCGCCACAGACTGCTTAGGGTAGATTAGTCCGTAAGAATCTAACACAGCACGGACATCACTCAATTTACGAGGTGTACGCCCCCACGGATCCTTAAAGATCCTTATGATTATATCGGTCAACGAATCGTCCTTCTCTACCTTTATTTCAGGTATGGGTGAGCCCATGGTCACGGTAGGTGAGGGGGTCTGTTGTGGAGCGGGCTCTCTAAAGACATGGTGCGGTTGAGACTCAGGTAATTTCTGTAACATTTCTGGGATTAAATTTACAGCATCCTTTAGGATTGAGGACGGTGCTTCTATTTCAATTTCATTTGCACCAGTTCTAATTCTAATCTTCACACGACTTTCAGACATATGTAAATAAATATGTAAAAAATAACTTATATAGTTTATGGAGAAACTTGTTGGTGTGTAGTTGTGTAACTTGAAAATAAAACTGTTTACATAAATTAAATACGCATGGCCTCTTTAATCTTCTCTTTCAATACCATACTCACTTTCTGACCATCTACTCTCCCTCTCACAATCTTCATAACTCTTCCCATTAGAATGCTGAATGAATGTTCACCCCTTTCCTTCACTAAATTCAAATTATCCTGGATGGTTTTATCGATGATACTCTTTAATTCATCATCAGAAATTGGGTAGAGCTTTAACCTTTCGATAGCTGACTCTACACTATCGACCTCTCCCTTCGCTATAACTTCTAAAATCTCTTGAACAGCCTCCTTCGAGATCCTTCCTTCATCCAAAGCTTTGAATAAACTCCTTAAGATTCTTTCATCGATCCGAGAGGTATCAAAGCCCGAGCGAGAGAGATTGACCAAAATCTCCAGTAGGACGGTAGCGATAAAGCTGGGCGAAATCCTTGTCATCGATACCAATTCATTAAAGATATCTACGTAATCGGAGTCATAGAGCTGTAGCGCGAGTTTATAACTTAATCCATACTTCACTCTGTACTCCTCCACCTGTTCTTGCCAGGGCTTGGGGATCTGAAGGGATAATCTTTTTATGAGTTCTTCAGATACTTGGAATGGAGGGATATCGGTTTCAGGGTACATCCTTGCCGCTCCGGGTCTAGGTCGGGTAAATCTTGTTTTACCATCGGGTGTAGGGCCTCTAGTCTCTGATGGCACACCTTTTATTACTTCACGAAGGTAATTCACTACAGCCTTTAACGCTTCTTGAACACTATACTCTGAACCGATCAGGATGATGAATGCATCTTCATCATCTAGCCTTAACCTTTCTCTAACTCGATTTATCTCATCTTCACTTATACCATAGTTGGGCAATTCGTCTGAATGTATTATGCCACCTAAACCATAGAATCGAACAAGATCGGCCAATTCTTTACCGAGCCTGACATCCGGATATGGTTCATACTTTAACAAACCTTTACAATTCTTAAGCTTTGAAGCGATTATTAGATCCCTTCGCTCTAAAGCTCTCTTTAATATCAAAGAGCCCGTACCTTTGAAGATATCGCTCACATCTACAAAATCCTCATTAAAATCGTTCGGTGTCAACCCACTATCTCTCAATCTCTTACCAACTTCGATCAGTGCCAATTGCCTATGGACCTCAAACTCGACGATCTTTCCCAAAAGATCGAGCTTCTGTACACCCTTGACCTCTACGATACCCCCGCCCTTGATCGAGATATTAAGATCTTGCCTTATGGTACCGAGCCCCCTAGCCACTCTTTTTGTAGATCTCAGCAACCTCCCTAAAGCTAGGGCGACTTCTTGTACTTCTTGAGGTGTGCCAGTGAAAGGGGCTAGGGCGACTTCTATCAAAGGTACGCCCAATCGATCTAAACTATATTCACGACTCTTATCCCCTTCATTTAAAAGTCTGCACGCATCTTCTTCAAGACATATCGTTTGTACAGGTATCGTTTTATTACCTACTTGTAATGCACCACCTAAAGCTACGATGAAGGTTCTCTGAAAGCCTGTAGTGTTGGAACCATCGATCACAATCTTTCTCATAACATGTATTTCATCCACCACATTCGATTTTAGCATCAGAGCGATCAAGATCGCAGATTCTATAGCTTCTTTATTGATATCGTGGGGAGGCTCTTCATCAGCCTCGACCAAGCATGCACTTTTACTCCCCGCCAAATATTTGATAGACATACCTTTCTTGAATTCAAAGAGTGCTGCAGGATCTATCTGGCCCAATTCACTCTGTGTCGGTCGAAGCCGTCTGATAAAATTAAATTGGAAATCTGACTCGGGGAGGTTACTACATTCACAGAAGAGTTTACTTTTGGTGGCCAATTGTTGATGGATCTCTAACCCTACCTTTAAACCGATTTCTTCAGGATCAAAGGCCATCGTTAAACCTCCTCTTTAATGGTGAACGACTTATAAACTCTCCTGCAAGGTTTGTCAACATAAGTCGTTTCGCATCCTCCTCATTGCTCGTATGGGCTAAAACCCACATCATCTTTACCAACGCTGTTTCGGGGAGCATACCTTCCAATGGTATCACGCCTATGTTGAGAAGGTCACGCCCAGTTTCATAAACCGTCATCCTCACTCTACCCCAGATACACTGTGAAGTCATCATCACCAATACTCCTCTATCTATGGCTTTTCTTAAAGCTGGGAAGCATTTATTGCTCACATGGCCCAGTCCAGTACCTTCAAGTACGATACCTCTATAACCTCGATCGGTTAAATATTCGATGATCGATGGATCGAATCCCGGGTGGAATTTTAACAGGGCGACCCTATGATCGAACTTCGCTCTCGGATTAAACTCACGATCATCCCTTCTTAAAGGTAAATTATTCAAGACCATCTCCAACGACCCATCTTTGATATATGCAACGGGTGGGGTATCGATAGATTCGAAAGCATCCCTTCTACTTGTATGGTTCTTCCTCACTCTGGTGCCCAGATGAACCGCTAAGGTATCATCATTCATACTCGAGTGCATCACCACATAAACCCCTGAAAATGGCGCCCTTGCAGCCAAAACTACGCTACCTATTAAGTTCAAGGCGGCATCTGAAGATGGTCTATCGGACGATCTTTGTGAACCTACGATAGCTACTGGTATAGGCACATTTAGAAGGGCGAAGCTCAATGCAGCCGATGTATAGCCCATCGTATCGGTACCATGTGTTATAACTACGCCGTGAAAACCCTCTCTCACCTTCTCCGCAACCTTCATCGCCATCGCTTCCCAATGCGTAACTTCGATATTTTCGCTGTAGATATTGAATAAGACTTCTGCGTCTATTTGGGCATATTGAGAAAGCTCGGGTACCGATGTGTATAGATCACTCGCTGAAAGTGCCGGATACACACCACCCGTTCTATAATCGACTCTACTCGCAATCGTCCCTCCAGTACTCACTATAGATACCTTTGGTAAATTCTGATTCACAGATACAGGGATGGGAGTAACGGTATGTAGATCCTCCTTCTTAGCCCTTCTAACGATATTCTTTATTCTCTTAATGTGAATGCCTATGTTGTAACCATTCTTCAACTTTATCACAATATGCCGATCATCAGCGAATTCGTAGCGTGGCATCAGAACCCCTTCATAAATGGCATCATCGGTCTCTACTACAATCGAGTCTCCTACAGATACTTGGGATCTGTGAAGGAGTTCTAACGAGGGCCCCCTATACCCTTGCAGATCTACCATCTATCATCACTCATCACTTATGACAAACCGTACTTTGGAATTAAACCTTGCCTTATTCTTAGGATCTTAAACGGAAATCTTCTTCTATAACACTTCTAAAACATCTCATATAGATGGTGCATAATTTTTATAGAGGTCCAAAGGTAAAAATATAGAATGGAGGATGGAGAGGTTCTGGATTTATCGGTGGGACTGTAGCTCAGCTTGGTTATCCTTAATGGGCCGAGGAGCGTTCGGCTGATAATCGAAAGCAGAAACCGAAAGGTCCCCGGTTCAAATCCGGGCAGTCCCACCATTATTATTATTTAAATCTGAAATCTGGACAAAACGATCAAATTTCAAGTTTAAACTGAATCTCAATGCCGAATTATACTTCTAACACTATAGGTAACTCCATCTGTAGATATGATGATCGTACCATCGAGATCGGTCCGATACACCCTTACACCTCTAGCTACCAACCTATTTATAATCTCTTTATGTGGATGTCCATAAGGATTATCTTTGCCCACGCTGATGATCGCGACTTCTGGCTTCACAGCATCTAGAAATTCTAAGGATGTGGATGTTCTACTACCGTGATGCCCGACCTTTAAAATATTACTCTTCACTTCTAACTGAGCGTCAAGGATGCTTCGCTCAGCATCCTTCTCCGCATCTCCGGTGAATAGAAAGCTTACCAAGTTGACCTGAAGTCTAACTACAATGCTGTTATCATTCGGATCTTTAAATGGTGGGGGTTGGGTTGGATTTAAAATCGTGATACAACTCATGTTGTCCAGCTCTATCCTCTGGCCCCTCTCAGCCTTTACAAAATTTCGTTTCTTAGCTAAGGCTATATACTCTTCATAAATCTTGGTATCTACTTTAAATCCAGAATCGTAAACCGTTATGATCGGATAGCCACGTAGATCGAACTCCTGCATAACTACGATCAACCCTCCGATATGATCTGCGTGTGGATGAGTAGCTATTATAATATCTATGCGGGTTATATTAAGGTGCAAGAGGTATCTTACAACATTCTCACCAGCAGACTTTGGGCCACCATCTATAAGCACATCCTTTCCTTGTGTGTCTATGAAGATCGAATCTCCTTGACCGACATCGATAAAATGAACGGTTACTTTACCGACTTGTAGCGAACTCGTAGAATTAGGTAGCGGCGTGGGTGTGATTGTAGAAGTTGAATCTGGTGAAGAAGGCTTTGTAGGGGTTAATAAATTAACGATAACGACGATCGTAAGGATCGTCACGATCGTACCCGCGATCACCTTCTTATTCATAAACCATCTTGTAAAACTATGATATCGAATCTTATAATTCCTTTTCTTTGGCCTTGTAAATTCGAATCTTTAGGGATATTTATACGGATGGTAACTTGATAACTGATAACCTTACTCTTTTAGCGCTATTGTAGAAAAACCAGTAAACTATATATGGTATGATTCTACAGAGAGATTGTCGTATGGAGAAATTTTATACCCTACCTAAACTGCCGTACGGGTACGGTGATTTAGCGCCTTACATGTCTGAGGAGCAATTAAGGATCCATCATACAAAGCATCATCAGGCTTATGTGAATGGTGCAAATACACTACTACAAAGGTTGGATAATGCGCGTAAAGAAAATATCGATATCGATATTAAAGCGACATTGAAGGAACTCTCATGGAATATAGGTGGACATGTTCTTCATTCGCTCTTCTGGGAGAATCTGGCCCCTCCGGGCAAGGGTGGCGGAAGGCCTGGTGGAGTACTTGGTGATTCCTTGGAAAGGGAGTTCGGAAGTTTTGAAAGGTTCAAGAAGGAGTTTACTCAAGCGGCTATTAGTGTTGAAGGCTCCGGTTGGGCTGCACTTACATACTGTATGCAAACCCAAAGACCGTTGATAATGCAGATCGAAAAGCACAATACCAATGTATATCCAATGTTCAGAATAGTGATGGTTCTAGATGTATTCGAGCATGCGTACTACATCGATTACAAGAATGATAGGGCAAAGTTCGTCGAAACCTTCTGGAATATCGTCAACTTCGATGAAGTTAATAGAAGACTTGAAAAGTTACTGAAATAATCACAACATCAATCATATTTTTATCCCATCTTTCTTTCTTTTTTGTTTTTTTAATTAATGCAATTCTCTTAATCATCGATGATGAAATTTTGGGTTTTTACAAATAAGTTCTAACGGCTCTTAAATCTTTTATGTTTATATATCTAGATGATATTCAAATATCTGGATACGTACATGCAAAGATCGGAATGTGATGAAATCGATATAAAGATTTTAAAAGAGTATCTGCGTGATGCCCGACAATCTTTTCGAGAGATCGCAAAAAAGCTCGGTCTCTCCGTAGGAACCGTTCTCAAAAGGACGAAGAAGCTGGAGGCGTTAGGCATTATAAAAGGGTACTCGGTGATCATCGATTATGAAAAGTTAGGTTACGAACTTACCGCCATAACGGAAGTTACAGTATCTAAAGGTAAGTTATTAGAGATGGAGGCTGAATTAGCTAAATTACCACATGCATGTGCAGTATATGATGTGACCGGTCTATCTGATGCAATGGTGATAGCCAAGTTCAAAAGTAGGCAAGAGTTAAGCGCATTTACCAAAAAGATCTTATCTATGCCATTTGTAGAGCGGACGAATACAAAAGTAGTTTTAACGATCATTAAAGAAGATTTTCGACTACCGTTGATCCATGAATAAATGTTATTTTCTTTTTACCATTCTTTAACATATGTTCAAAAAATTACGTAAAATATATATACATGTCCTCTTAAAGGATATGGTATAGTGATCCTCGCTATAGTTGGTGTATGGTATGCCATACGTAAGAAATCCGGAGGGTAGGTTGGTTCAAATAAAGAGAACCGCTCAAGAAGTAATGGATATCATCAAAAGAGAAGGTGTGAGATTCATCGATCTACAATTTACCGATCTGATTGGAAGATTTCATCACGTAACGGTACCATCATCGACATTTAAGATCGAGGTCTTTCGTTCCGGAATACCGAAGCTCGATGGTTCAGCGGTTAAAGGATTTACAGAAATTTACGAATCGGATATGGTTCTACTCCCAGATCCAACGACATTCGCTTTGATACCTTGGTCCTCTGAGAATTTAAAGGTTGCGAGGTTCATCTGTGATGTTTATTGGGGCTCCGATCGAGGTAGATTCTCCAGAGATCCAAGGCTCATCGCCCAGAGGGCTGAGCAGGCTATTCTCGAGCTAGGTTATGATTACTCTTATTGGGGTCCTGAGATCGAATTTTTCGTCTTCGATCGTGTTACTTGGGATACATTATCACCATATCGTGGCCAAACCTATGCGATCGAGTCTAAAGAAGGTGCGTGGAGTAGTGGAGGGGCTAATTATTTAACGAGATTTAGAGAGGGTTACTACTCTACACCCCCTCAAGATACACTCATGGATTTCCGGAATGAATGTACCAGATTGATGGAAGAGTACTTCGGTATGGCGGTTGAAGCGCACCATCACGAAGTAGCCACTGCAGGTCAGTGTGAGATCAACCTATGCTTCGATAACCTTGTAAATATGGCAGATAATGTCATGAGCTTTAAGTATGTGGTGAAGAATGTTGCACATTCGATAGGTAAGGTAGCGACATTTATGCCTAAACCTATCTATGGTGATAACGCTTCGGGTATGCATACTCATGTAAGTTTATGGAAGGGTAACGAAAATGTCTTTTACGATCCTAATGACGAATATGCCGAGCTCAGTCAGACTGCAAGGTACTTTGGAGGAGGGTTGATGGAGCATAGCAGAGCGTTGGCAGCGATCGTCGCACCCACGACAAACTCATATAAGAGGCTTGTACCGGGTTATGAAGCCCCCGTATACATCGCTTGGAGTATCGGGAATCGATCGGCGAGTATTAGGATCCCAATATATCGCAAAGGCGAAAGATTCGTAGATGAAAAGAGAATCGAATATAGACCTCCAGACCCATCTACCAACCCGTACCTCTGCTTCTCCGCTATAGTCGCTGCGGGTATAGATGGTATAAAGAAGAAGATCGATATGGGTGGTCCTATCGATGAGGATATATACAAGCTCACACCCGAGCGGAGAAAGCAGCTGGGTATCAAAGAGCTGCCTGGGAGCTTGAGAGAGGCGATAGAGTGTTTAGAGTGTGACCATGAGTTCTTAAGACCGATCTTTAGTAAAGATGCTATAGAGACGTACATCGAATTAAAGAAGAAAGAAGCCATGGAGGTGGATATGAGACCTCATCCTCACGAATTTTACTTATACTTTGATATTTAGGTTAGAATTTAACCCTATGATCAGACTTACAGCCTAATGAACCGCGTACTTAATCCAGATCTACTTAAGAATAAGGTAGCCCATAAACTTGAATTCTGATAAGAGATTCGCAGATTCAGCTAATTATAACACCAATCTTATATTAAAGGTCATTTAACTCTGATCAAAGGTACTTCGCTTTCAACCCACATGAACTTTCTTTGTAAAGACTTCGGATATATGCGCCTCCAATCCAATCCGACCTGTTTTGCCCAGTTATAATAAACTCTTGGATCGATGTAATTCTTAAGTGATGTATTTAGATTATACTCTCTAATCGCCTTTGCAAGTTCTAATTGAAGCCTGAGTTTTTCAATCCTTTGCTTCAATCTTTGTTTAGCTTTCTCAGTTTTAGGATTCGTTGATAAGAGTTTTGCGAGCCTCTCCTCTTTCTTTCTTATACTCTCTTCCCAATTCTTCGGTGGTGTCCGTTTATGATTACATTTTATAGCAGCTTCTAAATTGGCCAACTTTGCATAGTATAGTTTCACATATTCATCCTCATTCTTAATTTTATCATTTACTTTCTCAAGAAAGTCTTTAACGACCTTTGTTGCCAAATATGTACGAAAGACCTTTGCTGTGAGCCCTTTATCAAACCTTTTGAGAAAGTTATTAACTTTCTCAGATGTAATACCATCAAATATTAGATCCTGTGGTTTCTTATTCTTCATAAATTCTTTAAGATTCTCTACAAGTTGAGGATCGGGATTCTCTATAACTTTCTGCCATCTCACACAATCCTTTCCCAAAAAGTCAAACTCTATACTGTTGTTATGATTTAACTTTACATGCTCTACCCTTAATGTTGTAGCACCGACCGTATCGGCTTCATCTTTATCCTTCTCATCACCAACCCTCAAAGCCAACGTATCTATTAGGTAGCAAACGGTAGCTACTTTTCTTACACTCTTCTTCTTCGAATAGAGCATCTTCTTGATCGTACTCCTAATCTTATCGATCTTTTTATCCAACTTCGCTGCTGTGTCATACTTAAGATAATCTTGGTATTGTCTTAAAAACGATGATTCAGATAACCAGACATACTTGTTCTTACTCGGATTGATCTTATCGACCCACTTTGCCAACCACATACTCGTATGGTCATGCACTATACCGCCCCAATTCCCCTCTGGTATAGGTGCATCTTCTCCAAGATTTAGTATGATATCTTCTGGTTTGACCCTTTCTTTCCATCTGCCACGAAGAGGATGGTTGCCCCGACCCATAAATATACCGGGAGGTTCGACCATCCAATTCGAAACCTCCACCTTTATCCCATCGACTATAGCATAACCATACTTCGTCTTGAGCTCTTCACGCCTCCTCTTTCGCTCCTGAGTTAAACGCTTCTTCTCCTCCTTACTTAGAGACTCTTTCGCCCTCTTCTCTTCTTCGATCACTCTATAAAATTCAGACAGATCTATCTCATCTAACGTTACATCTCTATAAGCTGGTGGTAGATATGGTCTTAAAGATTCGAGAAAATTCTTCCGAAAAACCTCATCTTTCACGTAAGGCGTATCCTTCTTCTTCGCCCAAGCATATAGCATCTCCTCTGCCACTCGATCGAGCGTTAACCATTCGCCTCTTAAACCGACCTTTATACCCTTCGCTTCATACTCGGGTGGAAACGCTACTCCGTTATGTACAAGTGTCGTCCACCGTTTCTTCCTTGACATCACTTCTCACTGTACGAAATTGTTTCCTTCAGCATCGTGCTAAAAATTTTTCTTAAAAAACCTTTATACGAAAAGGTTTTGAAATAATTATTAATTGGCTAATACCGATGAAATAAGTAAAAGATTGCATATTTTATGGAAAAGTTGCGCAGATATTAAGGGTTTTTGCAAGTTTTACAATAATATTTCTTAAGGATCAAACCCTTTAGAATCACACACTCGCTACAAAGGTTCTTACCACATGATTCACAACGCCTCCAATGCTTTCTGCAGACGATACTTCCACAACCTTCACAGACTGCCATAGATGGGAGTTTACAGATCGAACAAAATTTCGATTCATCCAGCACCTCTTTTTTACTAGCTCCTTGAACGATCCTTCGATAGATCCTTTCTTTGGCTCTAAATGATGCTGAAATCATCGGGATATTGATGATCCTACAATCTAAGATTTGGGTATCTTTTACTAATGGTGTCAATACCTTAACCCCTCTAGCATGCTTATATTCAAAACGTAGGTTTTTAACAAGTTCTCGTTGGGCCAACCTTCTAGCATCGAATGGTGTAAGTTTAGGCCGATCGATGATCACATGATCAAAATCGTACTCTTTCTTTAGATCTGTCACACTTAACGATCTGGGCTCCAACTTTGAAAGATCGGCGATCCCTATACCCCTCGGTAGGAATGGTTGCACACCTTCGGCGATCGAATCGACGATATTTGAAAATATGGCATCGATCACCACGATACCCCTACTCTCTATATTCACTATATTCCCACTCAATTTATGTTGTGAGAAACAGTCATAACTCACAAAGTAGTACGGATAAAATTCTAACTTTAACTCTGCCAAATGAAGCTCCTTAGGATTTAAAAGGTGTTGAAGATTACTTATCTCATGCTTTGAAATTTTGATTTCTAATGCGTTATCAACTTTATCGCCTTGAATCCTGACCTCTTCGAGTTTGCGTTGTAGAGTTTCTAGGTCCCATAATTCGATCCCTAGAGCTTTCGCATGTGATTTGGCCTCGGATGTGAACCCTCCCGTAGAGACGAATATACCTTTCGTCAGCCCCAATGATCGGAGTTTATCATGAAAGTTTCTTAACTCCTTGATATCGATGGGTGATTTGACGTTTTTACATTCAATAGCGATCTTGATGGTACCGAAGACTTCAGTCTTCGATGCCAATACATCGATCTCATGTGATACATCGAATCTATCCTTAAGTCTACATCTAACCTCCGTATCAAAACCCCAATTGCGAAAGAGGTTCGCTACAGCATCCTCCAAAAGGGTGCCCTTTATCGATGCTGCACCGTTCAAATCTACTTTATCTTTACAAAGGTCGGTAATAAGTCTTTAAAGCTGAAACATGATGAAATTATGAAAGTAGAATGAAGTATGAGGAAGAAAGATTGATAAATGGTGAAGGTCTGATTTTAAATCGGATTTTGGCGAATATGGAGTAGGGAGTAAAACGCTGCCATGTTATCAAGATTAATAACTCTAGAGCCTGAAATTGAAGAGAGGTTAAGGAGAGCACACTATGGTATTTATAAGCATGGTGCTGTGGAGATCTGTAAATGGACAAAAGACTCTATAAAGGATAGAGGAGAGTGTTACAAGGGTAAATTTTATGGTATAGATACTCATCGTTGTATGCAATTTACACCTATGGCGGTATGGTGCCAACACAACTGCATCTTCTGTTGGCGCCCGATCAACTTCTTCAAGATGGAAGAGGTCAATGAAGATATGGTTTTGGAGCCGAAGGAACTTATCGATGGTTTGATGAAAGAGAGGTTAAGATTGCTTTCAGGCTTTGGTGGTGATGAATCTGTGAATAAAATGAAGTTGAAAGAGGCGCTTGTACCCACTCACTACGCGATTTCGCTTTCTGGTGAACCTACCATCTATCCAAAATTGCCCGAACTCATTCAATACCTGCATCGATCAAGGCAGACAAAATCGATATTTTTAGTTACGAATGGACAGGAACCAAGTATGCTTCGAAGGTTACAAAAAGAGAATTCTTTACCGACACAACTTTATCTATCGATGAATGCTTCAGATAAGAGGCAGTTCATAAAGATCCATCTACCTAAGTATAAGGATTGTTGGGAAAGGTTTCTTGAAAGTTTGAATGTAATTCGAGAGATCGATACCCGTACCGTGATTCGATTGACTTTGATTAGAGGTTACAATACCGATGAAGATTGCATCCTTAAGTTCTCAAAACTCATAGAAGCTGGCAATCCTCACTTTTTAGAGGTAAAGTCATATATGCATATAGGTTCATCCATACAGCGCCTTGACCATAATCATATGCTCAGCTTTAACGAAGTCTATGAATATAGTAAGAGGTTCACCTCCCTCTTATCTAACTTTAAGATCATTGATGAGGATAGAGCTTCACGTATAGTGTTATTACAAAACATGGAGCGTTATGTCGATGCCAAAATAATTAAGGATAAGAAAAATTAGAATCTTCTAAGAACCTTTGAATCACTCACAATAGCATCTATAAGCCGATGCTGCTAAGCTTCTTAAAACTGAACACGAAACAATCTAAAAGATATCGAGGACGATCTTCCGTAGTTGCATGGTCGAATTCATTGTAAAGCCCATCGTTCTACCAAGAGGTTGAGCCTTTTAAAGGCAGAAATCTTCTCTTCTCTCTTTATCTCCGAAGAATCTATCAGATCTTTAAGAAACCTAATACTTTCATCCATAATCTTCCTATTTACGGGAAATGGAACACCATCCTTACCACCGTGGGCGAAGCTGAATTTTACTGGATCACGCCAACTCGCCTTCTTTCCATAGATCAATTCAGATACTAAGGCTAGAGCCCTTACAGTCGCTGGACCCACGCCTCTAAATGCGATGAACTCTTCGTAATCGGTCGGTTGGTAATCGTACAATCTTTTAAATAGATCCCAGTTGAGATTTCTAGGCATCATGAAAGCCTCGTATTCTTCAGATAGAAAGGATTCACTGCTATTTAGCCATCGATCGAGGCTCGATCTACCGGCACTCAGCCTTCTAATAGATGATATGAGATTATGCGGATTCCCTCTTACCAGATCTACACATAACTTACGATTATCTTCAGCCTCTCTAGCGGTCATATTTAAAACTCTAGGCCTTACACAATCGCCTACGATTGCATCGTGAGGTTCGACGACAAAGTTATCGACATTCTTCGAATGCCAATGGTACCTCCTCGCTGTCTTATCAGCTTCACACAACCCCTGTTGAACCACAGCCCAGTCTCCAGTCTCAGATATGAAGAATGCGTGGTGATAGATCGGATAGCCCGCCTGTATAGCGGCTGTATCGACTTTGGCACACATTCTACTCGCATACTTCAATCGCTCTATCTTATCTGTAGTGAGCCCAAGAACTTCACCGATCTTATCGATCTCATTTGGAGTATTCTTAGAAGCACGGCCTTTACCACCAGCCATCATCACACCATGTCTTTCAAAGTTTAACACATCTCTTAATACCCCAGTCACCACGGTAGTCAAGCCTGAAGAATGCCAATCAAAACCGAGTACACAACCAAAGGCCTGAAACCAATATGGATCTGAAATGCGTAGAAGAATCTCATTCGGCCCATATTCTTCATTTATTATTCGCATGATTTCATCGGCCAAACGTTTCATACGTGAAATGAGCCATTGTGGTGCATGGCCGTAATGTAAAGGTAGAATGACATAACCGCTCTTCTTCAAACCGATCCTCTAAAATAAAAGGTCACATTTAACTTAAAGCTTTTTGGTATCGATGCAATATTCAACTTACTATTCGAACACTTTACATTATGCGACTCTTTGTTACTATAATATCTCGAGTTTTGGAAAAATTTTAAAATTGGTAATGTTGATGATTATGTTATTGGAGAAGAGGTGTATCGAGATTGTCTTCAAAGAAGCGGAAGGAAAATTTAGAAAAACTTGCGCGCGCCATTAGCACCCTTCAAACTATTACGGATAATGTTAATGTACCGAGAAATATTAGAAAGATCGTTAAAGAGTCTATTATGGTATTACAGGATGAAAAGTTGAGCCCCGCCGTTCGTGCAGCGAATGCTATTAGCATGCTCGATGAAATCGCTCAGGATCCAAATATGCCTTCATTTACACGTGTCACCCTCTGGTCTGCCGTATCGACATTAGAAGGTATTAAAGAGTAACTTTAAAGTAACTTTAAACTTGATTATTTTTCTTTATAGAACTATTAATTTTTCATAGAATATTTTAATAAAGTGTTAATTCTATAAACTTTATGATGAGAGTTGAGGCCTTCTCGCCAGCGCATATAACCGGATTCTTCGAAATTCATGATGAGCATAAAGATCCATTATATATGGGGTCTAAAGGTGCTGGCTTCAGCATCACTCAAGGTGTTACTACAAGAGTAAGTATTGAGAATTACCATAAACCTTCTTATGAGATAAGAATCAATGGATATCCAGTAAAATCGGCATGTGTATCGGAGCAGGTGTTACGGTCATTCTTAAAATTCGTTAAAGAGAATTATCGAATAATTGTAGATCATAGGATTGATGTACCGATTGGAGGGGGTTTCGGCTCGAGTGGCGCTGGTGGTCTGAGCCTCGCTCTTGCTTTGAATGAAGCTTTAGGTTTAGGGTTATCGAAGGTCGAAGCTGCGCAGATCGCACACATAGTTGAAGTAAAGTGTAAGACTGGTTTGGGTACTGTAATTGCAGAGTTGTACGGTGGATTGGAAGCAAGGTTGAAGCCAGGCGCTCCAGGTATTGGAGAGTTAAGAAAGATATCTGTAAATGGTGATTACTCCGTCGTATGCCTCAATTTTGGCTCGATTTCCACAAAAAAGATTCTAAGTGATCCTATATATCGAGCGAAGATCAACGGAATGGGCGGTCGACTCCTTCATGAATTCTTAGCACACCAATCGATCGAAAACTTTCTTAAACTCTCTCGAAAATTTACCGACCATGTAGATATGGTGACAGATAAAGTAAGGCGTGTGTTACAAGATGCGGATAGTAGAGGTTTCACTTGTGGTATGATGATGTTTGGTGAAGGGGTCTTTTCGATCGTGAATAATGATGTAAAGGATTTACTAAAGATATTTCATAAGTACTTGGATGCGAATGGTAGAGTGATCGTAACGAAGATCGATCATGAGGGTGCTAGACTCCTATGAACGAATCGTACGTTCCAGAGGGCCATCCGAGGGCAGAATCTTTAAAGATCCGTGAAAGGTTGGTCAAATATTTTAAGATCGGTGTGGTCGTGCCCGAAGGATTGATCGCACATGGGCGTGGAGAAGCCTTCGATTACATACTCGGTGAGAAGACGATACCCCCAGCCCTCGATGCGATCAGGGTAGCCGCAGCTACCCTTTTACTTGCGAAGTATCCAGTAATTTCGGTGAATGGTAATGTAGCTGCGTTGGTGGCTGAAGGAGTGGTGAAGTTGGCCAGAATTATAAATGGGAAGATCGAAGTAAATCTTTTCCATCGCACACTTGAAAGAGAGGTCATGATTCAGAAGATTTTGAAAGAAGCCGGGGCCGATGATGTTTTGGGTGTTGGTAGTAGAGCATCGGTAACGATACCGGAGTTAAGTAGTGAACGGAGGAGGGTAGATCCTGATGGTATCTTAAAGGCCGATGCCGTCCTTGTCCCTCTAGAGGATGGTGATCGCACCGAAGCTCTCGTGAAGATGGGAAAGGTCGTGATAGCGATCGATCTAAACCCCCTCTCACGCACCTCTAAAAGTGCTTCCATCACCATCGTTGACAACGTGGTTAGAGCCATACCAAAGCTGGTAGAGGAGGCTTCCAAACTTCGATCTGAGAGTAGAGAGAATCTTCAACGGATCGTCGAAGGGTTCGATAATAGAAAGAATCTTAGCTTATGTGTTGAAATAATAATCCAATATCTCTCAAAATTTTATGAAAGGGATACTTCTCAGAGATGATACGAAATGTCGATCGTAAAGAAGGTTACCACTTTAGAATTACTGAAGATGAAGGAGGAGAAGAAGAAGATCGTCGTGATCACCGCCTACGATTATCCTACTGGATTACTGGCAGATAGAGCGGGTGTAGATATTATTTTAGTGGGAGACTCTGCAGGCATGGTGGTCCTAGGTTATGAAAATACATTGCCGGTAACGATGGATGAGATGTTAACCTTTTGTAAAGCGGCCTCTAGAGGTGTGAAAAGAGCGTTCATCGTAGCCGATATGCCCTTCATGTCTTATCAGGTCAGTAAGGAGAAAGCGGTACGAAATGCGGGTCGTTTTATAAAGGAAGGTGGTGCCGATGGGGTGAAGTTGGAGGGAGGGGTTGAAATTAAGGATACGGTAGAGGCGATCGTTAAAGCGGGCATACCTGTAATGGGCCATATAGGCTTCACACCACAGAGCGTACATAAACTGGGTGGTTACAGGGCGCAGGGGAGGAGTTGTGAAGAAGCATTAAAGATTGTGAGAGATGCCTACGCATTGGTGGATGCTGGAGTATTTTCGATAGTGTTGGAGTTTATGATGAGCGAAGTCGCAGAATTTATCACCCGTGAAGTTAAAGTACCTACGATCGGTATCGGAGCAGGGCCTTACTGTGATGGTCAAGTCTTGGTCTTTCATGATGCTCTGGGGCTCTATGAACGGTTCACACCGAGATTTGTGAAGCAGTACGTTAAGCTCTCTGAAATTATATTGGATGCTCTGCAAAGGTATAGTGATGAAGTAAGGCTTGGAACCTTCCCTGAAGATAAACATACGTTTCATATGAGTGATGAAGAGTATAAAAAGTTCCTCGAGGCCCTGGCAAGGGTGAAGTGATGAGAATTGCGATTCTCGGTGCTGGCGCTATAGGATGTCTATTTGCAGCACTCCTTACCGAAGGTGGCGAGCATGTAACTCTTATAGATAGAAGATTTGAAAGGGCTAAGTTGATCAGTGAGGAAGGTTTGAAGATTTATGGAGTGAGTGGTGAAAGGATCATTAGAGTAGATGTAGTAACCGATCCTCGGATGGTGAAAGGGCCAGATTTGGTGATTGTAGCAGTTAAATCTTACGATACAGATACGGCTATAGAGCGTATATTACCTATAATCCATGAGAAGACTGTTATTTTAACTTTACAAAATGGTTTGGGGAATGTGGAGAAGATTGTGAGTAAAGTTGGTATAGAGCATGTGTTAGCTGGTGTTACTACTGAAGCATCTACTGTGATTAACTATGGTGAAATTTATCACGCAGCCAAAGGGATAACGATAATTGGTGAATTAAATGGTAACATTACAGAGAGGGTTCAAAATATCGTGAATATATTCAATCGATCTAATATTGAAGCGAAAGTAAGTTTTAATATTCAAAGCGCTATATGGGAGAAGGTATTGATAAATGTAGGGATTAATGCTCTATCAGCTATTACTGGTATGAGAAATGGTGAGTTATTAAATGTGCCAGAGATTAAAGAGATAATGATCGAAGCTGTAAAGGAAGGATTAAGAGTAACGAAAGTTATTGGAGTTAAATTAGAGAATGATGTTATAAAATCTATGTTAAGTGTAGCAGAGAGGACAAGATTGAATAAATCATCGATGCTTCAAGATATTGAAAGAGGTTCTAAAACAGAGATCGATTCGCTCAATGGGGCAATTGTAAGATTAGGACATATTTATGGTATACCTACTCCCATTAACGATGC